>CAZKFP010000053.1:0-10837 GCA_964552085.1 uncultured Steroidobacteraceae bacterium | reverse complement strand
CGGCCGAGCGCGACGCGCTGGCGCTGCCCGCCGGAGAGGGCGCGCGGCTTGCGATCGAGAAATCGCTCGAGGCCGAGGATGGCGGCGCCTTCCTTCACCCGCCGGTCGATGTCGTCCTTCTTGAGCTTGCGCAGCTTCAGCCCGAAGGCGAGGTTGTCGTACACGCTCATGTGCGGGTACAGCGCGTAGCTCTGGAAGACCATCGCGATGTCGCGGTCCTTCGGCGCGACGTTGTTCACGACGCGGTCACCGATGAGGAGCCGCCCGTCGCTGATCTCCTCCAGGCCAGCCACGCAGCGCAGCGCGGTCGTCTTGCCGCAGCCAGATGGGCCGACCAGGCAGATGAACTCGCCGTCGCCGACCTCGAGGTTCAGGTCGTTGACAGCAATGACGTCGTCGCCGTACCGCTTGTAGAGATGTTCGAACGTGACAGTGGCCATCGAGGTATCGCTCCTGTGTCACGGCAAGCTCCGGGCCTGGGCCTCATGGCCCATGGTCGGGGAAGGCATCATAGTACGGGTTGCAACCCCGAACCCCGCTATTCGTGCGTTCTTCACCTCATGCGAACCGTTCTCAGCGTCCTTCGAAGGCTCTTCACGCGGACCTCCGCCGCGGTCGTTCTAGGCGGCCTGGCGGAGCGCCTCGGACGCTCCGTGCGCGGGTTCGTCAGCGCGGGCATGGCGCGTCGAGCGTCGGAGCGGAGGACGCTGCCGTCGCTCTACGACGTGCATCCCGCCGCCAGCGCGGCGCCGCGTCGTGCAATCGGGATACGCAGCGTTCCCCTCGATCGCATCGTCGGCACGTTGCGGCGCCCGTCGCAGAACACCGCCGACTTCCTGCCGCTCCGTCGTCTGCGCGGGCAGAACTGGCAGGCCCGCTGGCAGCGCATCAACGGCGCGATGGACCGGCTGGCCACGTTGCCGCCAATCGAGCTGGTCCAGGTCGGTGACGACTACTACGTGGTCGATGGTCACAATCGCGTGGCCGCGGCCCTCCTCGCGGACGCGATCGAGATCGATGCGGACGTCACGCAGCTCTTGCTGGCCGGCGTCGCGCGTCCCGGCGGGACGATGGTCGACGCGAGCAGCCTGGTCGGGACCGAGGGGGCGCGCCAGGCCGGCACCGGACGGCACTCCCGCACGGTCGAGCAGCGCACGGCGGCCGATGCGGTCACCCGGCAGGACCTCCTGCGCGACGACGACCGTTGACGGATCGGCTGCGCGTTCGATGGCCGGATCCCGCCCCGTTCGTGGCCCGGGACGGCAGGCCGATCCGGATCCTGGCCGTCTCGGACGAGCCGGATCCGACGCTCGACTCGACCGTTACCCGCGAGCGGCTCGGGACGATCGACTTCGTCGTCGGCGCCGGTGACCTCCAGCCGGAGTACCTCTCTTTCGTGAGCGACGCCTTCCACGCGCCGCTCCGCTACGTTCGGGGCAACCACGACTTCGGGCCGGCCTGGGCACACACCGAGAGCGAGCTGCTCCCGCAGCCGATGCCGGACGCGACCGTCGTCGAGGAGATCGGCATCCGGATGATCGGCTTCTCGGGCTCGCCGGTGTACAACACGCGCGGCATGCAGGTCTCGGTCATCGGGATGTGGGCGAGGGTGTTCGTCGCCTGGCTGCGCACCCTGCGCGTCCGACCGCTGCTCGTCGTCACGCACGCCCCGCCGCGCGATGTGAACGACGACCAGGACCTGGCGCACCGGGGGTTCCGCTCCTTCCGCTGGCTCGTGCGGCGGCTGACGCCGCCGCTCTGGCTGCACGGGCACACCGCCCTCGTGCGCCGGGGGATCGACGACCGCAGCGCCAGGCTGGGCGAGACGCTCTTCTACAACTGCACCGGCGCGACGCTCATCGAGCTCGTGCCGCCCGACGCCGATGGATGACCCGGTCCCCCGCAGCTCGATCGCTTGCCGGCGCTCGTCGATGACGGTGCCGTGGTCGTCGACCTGACCCGGACGATCGACCCGGAGGGGACCGCCGATGTGCCATGATCGGAGCATCGAACAAAGGAGGAGCGCGTGCCTGACCTCGGCATCTTCGGCTGGATCATCGTGGGGCTCATCGCCGGCGCCATCGCCGGCGCGTTCGTGCCGGGGCGCCAGCGCTATGGCTGCCTGGGCACGATGCTCATCGGCATCCTCGGCGGCCTGATCGGCGGCTTCCTGTGGGTGAACGTCCTGGGCCAGTCGGCCGCCAGCGGGTGGCTCGGCGCGATCGTCGTGGCCACGCTCGGATCGGTCATCGTCATTCTCATCCTGCGAGCCATGAGCGGACGCGACTGACCTCGCCCGAGGTCGGTTGACCCGGTGGGCCGCATCGGCGACGATACGCCCCCCGTTCGCTGTCCACGGACGGCTTCGTGGTGGCCTTAGCTCAATCGGTAGAGCATCGGATTGTGGCTCCGAAGGTTACGGGTTCAAGCCCCGTAGGCCACCCCACGCGCCCGCTGCATGGAGGCGAGCCGAGTTGACGAGCCGAACCTCCCTGGCCGATCTGCTCGGTATCGAGCACCCGATCATCCAGGCGCCGATGTCGGGCTCGACGACGCCGGAGCTCGTCGCCGCCGTGCCTGAGCGCAGCCGGCCGGGCCAGCCGCTTGCCGGATAGGGGCGGGGGGTATATAATGCGGGCATGGCCGGATACAGCATGAGCCGCGACGACTACCTGAAGCGCCTGCGCCGGATCGAGGGACAGGTCCGCGGATTGCAGCGCATGGTCGGCGAGGACCAGTACTGCATCGACATCCTGACGCAGGTCTCATCGGTGACGAGCGCGCTCCATGGAGTGGCCGTCGGTCTGCTCGACGAGCATATGCGCCACTGCGTCATCGACGCCGCCGCGCAGGGCGACGACTCGAAGGTCGGCGAGGCGACGGCGGCCATCGAACGCCTGCTGCGTTCCTGAACGGAGATGACGTCATGGCAGTGACACCGATCGATGCGCCACTGGAGATCGTCGCCCTCGACGTCGAGGGCATGACCTGCGCTTCGTGCGTGAGCCGCATCGAGCGCTTCGTCAACCGGGTGGAGGGCGTCGCGCAGGGCACCGTGAACCTCGCGACCGAGCGCGCGACGATCCAGTTCGACCCGGCCCGGACGTCGCTCGAGGAGCTCAAGGGCGCCGTGCATGCCGCCGGCTACGAGGTGCGCGAGCTGCAGCCGGCGAGCGGCGCGACGACGACGCCGGCGGATGCGCTCGACCTCGCGCGCCAGCACGAGATCGCCGACCTCGGGCGCAAGTGGCAGGTCAGCCTGGGCGTGGGCCTCGTGATGATGGCGGTCATGTATCTGCCGCTGAACCTGGAGATGCGGCTCGTGGCGCCGCTCCTGCTCATCGCGGCCGCCGCGATCCAGTTCTGGGCCGGCGCCGTCTTCTATCGCGCCACCTGGGCCGCGGCACGGCACGGCAGCACGAACATGAACACCCTCGTGGCGGTCGGCACGAGCGTCGCCTTCGGCTACAGCACCTTCGTGACGCTGTGGCCGACGCTGGCCACGGAGTGGGGCTTCCCGTTCCACCTGTACTTCGAGACCGCGGTCATCATCATCGCCCTGATCCTCATGGGTCGCTGGCTGGAGGCTCGCGCCAAGAAGCGGACGGCGGGCGCCATCAGGGCCCTGATGGGGCTCCAGGCCAGGACGGCGCGGGTCGTGCGCGACGGCGTCGAGACCGACGTGCCGATCGAGCAGGTCGTCGTCGGCGACCTCGTGCGCGTGCGGCCCGGCGAGAAGGTGCCGGTCGACGGCACGATCGTCGATGGCCGTTCCGCGCTGGACGAGAGCATGCTGACCGGCGAGAGCCTGCCCGTTGACAAGTCGGTCGGCGACGAGGTCATCGGCGCCACGCTGAACCGGACCGGCTCGTTCGTCTTCCGCGCGACGAAGGTGGGGGCCGACACGGCCCTGGCCCAGATCGTTCGCCTCGTGGAGGATGCGCAGGGCTCGAAGGCACCGATGCAGCGCCTGGCCGACCAGGTCGCCGGCGTCTTCGTCCCGATCGTGCTCGTCGTTGCCGCCCTGACCGCTGCGGGCTGGCTCATGTTCGGCCCCAGCCCGGTCTTCGCGGTCACCGTGGCGATCGCCGTGCTCATCATCGCCTGCCCCTGCGCCCTCGGCCTCGCGACGCCGACCGCGATCATGGTCGGCACCGGCAAGGCGGCCGAGCACGGCATCCTGATCCGGGGTGGAGAGGCGCTCGAGCAGGCGCGCCGCATCGACACGGTCGTCCTGGACAAGACCGGCACCCTGACGCGCGGCAAGCCGTCGGTGACGCGCCTGATCCCGGCGCCGGGCACGACCGAGGCCGAGCTCCTGGCGCCGGCCGCCGCGGTCGAGGTCGGCTCGGAGCACCCGCTCGGGGAGGCGATCCTCGCCCACGCCCGCGAGCTGGGGCTCGACCTTCCCGAGGCCACGGGCTTTGAGGCGGCTCCCGGCATGGGCGTCCGCGCCACGGTGGACGGCCGGTCCGTCATCGTCGGCAACCGCGCGCTGCTCGACGCCGGCGGGATCGAGATCGGGCAGCTGGCCGCACCCGCGGACGAGCTGGCCAGCGAGGGCGCCACGCCGATGTTCGTGGCCGTCGATGGGCGGGCGCTCGGCGTCATCGCCGTGGCGGACACGCTCCGGGCGGAGTCGACGCAGGCCGTCGCCCAGCTCGAGGCGCTCGGCCTCGAGGTCTGGATGCTGAGCGGAGACAATCGGCGCACCGCGGAGGCGGTGGCGCGACAGGCCGGCATCGGTCACGTCCTGGCCGAGGTCCAGCCGGACGAGAAGGCCGCCAAGGTGCGGGAGCTGCAGGAGGCCGGCCGGGTCGTCGCCATGGTCGGCGACGGGATCAACGACGCGCCGGCGCTGGCGCAGGCCGATCTCGGCATCGCCATCGGCACCGGTGCCGATGTGGCCATGGCCGCATCGGACATCACGCTCATCGGCGGCGACCTGCGCACGATCGTGACCGGCATCGCGCTGTCGCGGAAGACGGTCGGCGTCATCAAGCAGGGGCTCATCTGGGCCTTCGGTTACAACGTGCTGCTCATCCCGGTGGCCATGGGCCTGCTCTACCCGTTCTTCGGGATCCTGCTCAACCCGGTCATCGCCGCCGCGGCGATGGCGATGAGCAGCGTGAGCGTCGTCACGAACGCGCTGCGCCTGCGCTCGTTCCGAGCGCCCGAGAGCCCGGACCGGATCCTGCACCCTCCCCTCATCGAGCGAGTGCGCGAGTACGGCTACCTGGCCGGAATCGCGGTTCTCGCGGTCGTGGTCGGCGGCGCGGCGCTCGTGCTCGCCAACCCGGCGCACCTGGAGCCGGAGCCGATGCCGGAGCACGGCGAGATGGGATCGGTCCGGCACCTCGACGAACCGACCGGCAGCGTGTTGGTCGACGACCCCAGCGAATAGGAGACGAACATGGGACACGAGATGGCGACCGACCCGGTGTGCGGGATGCAGGTCGAGCCGGCGCAGGCGGTCGAGAAGGGCCTGACCGCGGAGCACGAGGGGCAGACGTACTACTTCTGTGGCAAGGGCTGCATGCTCGACTTCAAGGACGATCCAAAGCGGTACTTCGCGCCCGGCTACACGCCGACGATGTAGCCGGCGGCGCAGACGCCTACGGCTCCGGCGTGACGATGACGCGCGGCAGGCCCGCGCGGAGCTTGCGCGGAGGGCCGATGGCGCGGTCGACCGTCGAGTTCGGGCCGGAGCGCTCCTCGGCCACCGTCGGCCGCTCGCTCGCCGATCCCTGGAGCGTGTGCACGATCTCCTTCACCCGGAACCTTCGCTGCGAGCCATCCTCGGCGATGTAGTCGATCCGATCGCCGGCGCACGGCAGCGGGGCGCCGTGCTCGAGGTCGGCCGACCAGTCCTCGCCGTCCACGACGAGCGTCCAGGGCATGAGGTCGGGCGGCCCGCTGCCGTGCTCCGGCCCCATGCCGGAGCTCCGTCCCTGCGCGTCGGGCACATCGGTCATGGCGTCCCCTGCAGCAAGCGGGATGCCGTCCGGCTCTGCCATGATTCCGCTCGTGAACGAGGTGGACAAGCGGGCATCGCGCGATCGACGGGAGCGCTGGTGGCGCTCCAGCTTCATCGTCATCGCCACGGTCTACGTGACGCTG
Organism: uncultured Steroidobacteraceae bacterium; assembly: GCA_964552085.1. Classification (GTDB taxonomy): domain Bacteria; phylum Chloroflexota; class Limnocylindria; order QHBO01; family QHBO01; genus JACDBZ01. The sequence continues at coordinate 4,717 of CAZKFP010000053.1, read as the reverse complement.
CTGCTCATCGGCCTGCTGCTGCAGATCACGGCGGGCTTTGTCCAGATCGCCCTGATCCTCTTCACGGCGTGGCTCCTCGCCTTCATCCTGTCGCCGGTCGTCACGTGGCTGCACGAGCGACTGCGGCTGCCGCGCGGCGTGGCGATCGGCGTCGTGTACGCCGTGACCCTGATCGTCAGCGGCTTCGTCCTCTTCTATGCCGCCTCGTCCATCGGCGCATCGGTGGAGCAGATCGCCGAGGAGTACCCGGCGACGCGCGCCCGCATCGATCACACGATGCGGGAGTGGCAGGCGGCCCTCTCGTTCGGTCGCTTCCAGATGAACTTCACGGAGCTCTTTGCCGGTCTCGAGAGCGCGGGCGCCCGCATCGTCACCTCGGCCGTGGGCGATGTGCCGCACGTCACGGTCGCGGTCCTCGGCTCGCTCGTGCTCGTCATCATCCTGAGCCTCTACATGCTGGCCGACAGCGAGCGCATCCTCGCCAAGCTGGCCCGGGTCGTTCCTGGTCGCTACGAGGACGAGGTCGAGATCCTCCAGCGCACCGTGTCGCGCACCTTCGGCGGATTCCTGCGGGCCCAGGTCATCCTGGCCGCCATCCAGACCGCGCTCACCGTGGCGGTCATCGTCCTTGTCGGCCTGCCGTACGGCTTCATCATCGCCGCGGCCTCGGCGCTTGCGATGCTCATCCCGTTCTTCGGCCCACCGCTCGCGCTCCTGCCACCGATCGTGGCGACCGTCATCTATGCGCCGGACTGGGCCCTCGTCGTGGCTTCGATCCTCTTGGTCGTGCAGACGGTCCTCGTCAACTACTTCCAGCCGCGCCTCATGCGCGAGGCGCTCGGCATGCACCCGATCCTCGTCCTCGTCGGCCTCCTCGTCGGCGCCCAGGTCGCCGGGGTGTGGGGCGCGCTGTTCGGCATCCCGGTGCTCGCGGTCCTGAACGTCTTCTTCAACTACGCTGTCAACCTGCGGACCCTCGACGAGACAGCCGGCCAGACCGAGGACATGCTCGAGGAGGTCCGGCGCGAGGCGCCGAATGCCTCGCCGGAGGAGGTCGTCGCGCTGGCGGCCGAGCGGGCCGAGGAGGAGGCGGAGGAGGCCGATGCGGCCGCCGAGACGACGCAGGCGAGCGAGGGACCGGTCACCGACGACCTTCGGGCCGCGGCCGGCGATCTTCGCGCGGCCGCCGGCGAGCAGCGGGACGCCGCGGGCGCGCTCGGCTCATCGGCGGCCGATCTGCGCGACGCGGTCGACCACCTGGACGAGGAGCGGTCCTCCGAGACCTAGCCGGCGTCGACGACCGAGCGATGCAGCTTGCATGACCGCTGGACGATCGAGTCGAGCTCGACGACCGAGAACGGCTTGTCGCGAGCCGGCGAGGTGAAGGACAGAATTCGATCGCCGGTGACCACGACGACCGGGATGCTCGCCAGCTGGGGATCGCGGGCCATGGCGCGCGACAGCTCGAACCCATCCATCCGCGGCATGCGGACATCGGTCAGGACGACGCATGGGATGCGACCATGCCGCAGGCCGTCGAGGGCGCTCACGCCATCGGCCGCGACGAGCACCTGGTGACCGGACTCGGCGAGCGCGTCGGCGAAGAGCGATCGGACGTTCTCGTCGTCGTCCACCACGAGCACGGTATGTCGTTTCACGGTCATCCCTCGTTACCTGGGCAGTCGTCGACACCCGGAAGCATCCGGCGTGCCGGAGCGCGACGCCATCACAGGGATTGGCCGATCGTACGGGGTCGCCCCCCGACTTTGGTGGCCGTCGGTCATGCCCCGGACTGAACGACTCGGCTACTGACCCGGCCCGACTCCGTGCCTAGTGTTGGTGGTACCAGACCGGACCGCACCTGACAGTCACGGAGAGTCTCGCCGCATTGCGCAATCCAGCCTCCTCGCGCCTTCCCCGCCGCGTCGCCACCCGCGCCATCGCGTTCGGGCTGAGCGCCCTCGTCGCCGCCGGCATGCTCACGTGGAGCCCGGCCGTCACCTCGGGCTGGAACCAGGGATCCGCCGAGGCGACCCTCTGGCAGCTGCTCAACGGCGCCCGCGCCAACAACGGCATGGCTCCCCTTCAGCAGCACGGCACGCTCGTCGGCCTGGCGCGGTGGCGCAGCTCGGACATGCTCGCCAAGAACTACTTCAGCCACACGATCGCCGGGTGCGGCTGCCTCGTCTACGCCTACTACGACCAGAACGGGCTGAGCTACGTCTGGGGCGGCGAGAACATCGGCTGGAACTCCGGCCTTGACGACTCGTACTCGCCGGTCCGCGTCCATGAGGCCTTCATGGCTTCCTCGGGTCATCGCGCCAACGTCCTGAACCGGTCGTTCACGCACGGTGGCGTCGGTGCCGCGGCGGCAGACAACGCGCCGTTCCTGGGCCACGTGCAGAACACCCGCATGTACACCGAGCTCTTCCTCCAGGCGCCCGCCGCGGCTCCGGCTCCGGCTCCGGCACCCACGCCACGCCCGCCGGCGCAGCCGGCACCCACGCCACGCCCGCCCGCGAGCGGCACCGCCCCGGCACCGCGCCCGGCCGCACCGGTCGCGGCACCGAGCGCGGAGGCCGAGCCGGAGGTCGTTACCGTCGACGCGCCACGGCGCCCGGTCTCGACCGCGGGCATCGACGGCATCGCGACCCTCGTCTCGACGCCGCCGAGCACGAGGATGGCGGCGCACCTTCGCGTCGACGAGATCGCCGCCATTCGCGCCAGCGCGATGCCCGCGCAAGCCAAGCCGGCTCCGGACCTCCTCGTCCGCGCGCCGATGGAGGTGACGGCACCGCCTGCCGCACCCTCCGGCCTGCTCGACGGCTTCGTCGGCGCCCTGCTCGGGTTTCTGTTCGGCTGACCGTCGCCCCCGGTAGACTGCCGGACATGGCGGTCATCCTCGAGGCTCGTGACCTCGTCAAGCGTTACCCGCTCGGCGAGGGCGAGGTTGATGCCCTTCGTGGCGTGTCGCTCGCGGTCGAGCAGGGCGAGTTCGTCGCGATCATGGGAGCGTCCGGCTCCGGGAAGTCGACGATGCTGCACCTGCTCGGCGGTCTGGACCTGCCGACGTCCGGCGAGGTCGTGATCGACGGAATCAGCATCTCCGCCCTCGACGAAGAGCACCGGACCCTCACCCGCCGCGACAAGACGGGCTTCGTCTTCCAGTTCTTCAACCTCATCCCGCTGCTGAGCGTGGCGGAGAATGTCGCGCTGCCCTTCCTCATCGCCGGCGACCCGGCGACGCGACACCGCGAGCGGATCTCGGAGCTGCTCGCCATGGTCGGGCTCGAGGACAAGGCCGAGCACCATCCCGACCAGCTTTCGGCGGGTGAGCAGCAGCGCGTCGCGCTCGCGCGCGCGCTGGCCACGAAGCCGGCGATTCTCCTGGCCGACGAGCCGACCGGCAACCTCGACTACACGACCGGCACCGAGATCCTCGACCTGCTCTGGGACTCGGCCGATCGCCTCGGGCAGACGATCGTCCTCGTCACCCACGACGCTCGCGCGGCGGCCTATGCCGATCGCGTCCTCGTTGTCCGCGACGGCGAGCTGCGCGACGAGATCACGCTCGGACGGCGCAAGGATCACGAGGCGCGCCCGCTCATTCGCCGCCTCTCCGAGCTGGGGCTCTAGGGGCCGATGCGCCTGGCGACGCTCGCCTGGCGCGGGCTCCTCGCCCGCCCCCTGCGGACGACGCTCGCGATCATCGGGATCGCGCTCGGCGTGGCCGTCGTGACCGCGACGATCATCACCGGCGCCGCCTCCGAGCAGGCGCTCCGCAGCGCGACCGCCGACCTCCTCGGCCGCGCCGACGTGCGCCTGCGCGCCTTCGACGACGAGGGCTTCCGGCCACGCACCGTCCAGGCCCTGCGCGCGCTGCCCGGTGTCGACGCGGTCGCGCCGGTGTCGGAGCGCCGCCTGACAGTGTCGACCGCGCCGGGCGACGAGGAGCGCGTCTTTACGCTCCTCGTGCTCGGCATCGATCCCGAGGTCGACGCGCTCGTCCGCGACCCGAACCTCGTCGCGGGGGTGCCGCTCTCGCCCGACAGCCCGACCGATGTCCTGGCCCCGGCCTCATGGGCGTCCCGCAACGGGCTCGAGCTGGGCGATCAGCTGCTCCTGTCGGGCCGGCGCGAGGGTATGCCGCCGCTGCGGCTCATCGGCCTCGTGGCCGACACCGGCCTCGCCGCTCGCGAGAACGGCGAGCTGCTCATCATCTCGCGCTCGACGCTCGATGCCTCGTTCGAGATCCCCGCTCCGATCCGCTCTCTCGATCTCGACCTCGGTGATGAGCCGTCGCAGGCGTCGATCGATCGCGTTACCGCGACGCTCGATGAGCCGTTCATCGTCGAGACCGCGGCCGAGGCGGCCGCGCCGCTGGCCTCGGCGCAGGAGGACTTCATCGCCGTCGCGCTCCTCTTCAGCGCGGTGTCTCTCGTCGTCGGCGCGTTCCTCGTCGGCAACACGATGGCGATGACGGTCGGGGAGCGCACCCGCGAGCTCGGCCTGCTCCGCGCCGCCGGCACGACCTCGAGCCAGGTCCTCGGGATCGTCCTGCGCCAGGCCCTCGCGCTCGGCGTCATCGGCAGCGCGGTCGGCATCCTCGGCGGCATCGTGCTGGCCGCGGCGATGATCGGGTTCCTCGCCTCGACGCGCGCTGTCCTCGTCGTCGGGTTGCCGTTGCCGCTCGGCGGGCTGAGCGTGGCCCTGCTCC
>CAZKFP010000052.1:0-13957 GCA_964552085.1 uncultured Steroidobacteraceae bacterium | reverse complement strand
TTCGCCCCGGCGTCGGCGACGGGGTCGACCCGGTCGACCTCCTCGTACGCGTTCTGGCCGACGTCGGCGACCCAGAGCTGACCGGTGGCCGGGTCGAAGCTGAAGCGCCACGGGTTGCGCAGGCCGAAGAGGAACACCTCTGCACGGCCGGCCGGATCGTCGGCGAACGGGTTGTCGGCCGGGATGGCGTACGGGCCGGGCTGCGACACGTCGAGCCGCAGGATGGCGCCGAGGAGCGTCTGCGGACTCTGGCCGCTGCCTGCCGGATCGCCGGCCGAGCCGCCGTCGCCGAGGCCGAGGTAGAGGTGGCCGTCGGGCCCGAAGGCCAGCTGTCCCCCGTTGTGGTTGCTGAACGGCTGATCCTGCCGGAGGAGGACCTGCTCCGAGCCCGGATCGAACACTGGCGGCGTCGTCGTCGCGGCGTTGAACTCGGAGAGGACGGTGTCGCCGTTGCGGTCGCTGTAGTGGACGAAGGCCCGCCCGCTATCAAGCCAGTCGGGGTGGAGGGCGAGTCCGAGCAGCCCGCGTTCGCCGGCGCCGAGGACACGGTCGGTCAGGTCGAGCGCGACCGAGGTATCGCGGCTTGCGGGGTCCACGGCGATGATCCGTCCGGGCCGCTCGTTCACGAGCAGCCAGCCGTCGGGCGTGACGGCGATATTGATCGGCGCGTCGAAGCCCGAGGCGACCATCTCGAGGGCGAGCGGCGGCGGGTTCTCGGCGATCGGCACTGGCGTCGCCATGGGGCTGGCGGTCGGGACATCGCTCGGCGTGGCCGACGGCGTCGCTGCGCTCGGGGTCCGGGGCGAGGGCCCGACGGAGGCATCGGGCGCGGGTGGCGTGCCGCATGCAGCGAGGAGGACGCTCATGAGCACGACGCTGAGCGTTCGACGGGGCGGCTTCATCCGGCCCATTGTGAGCCGATCGGGTAGGGTTGCGCCACAGCCATGACGACCACCAGGGAGACGTTGCGTCGAGCGGTCGGTGCCATGATCGATGCCCCCGAGCCGGATGCCGACGCGATCGGCACGCGGCGCAGCATCATGATCGAGCGCATCAGACCGATGCTCGACGGTGGCCGTCACCCGGTGAAGCGGGTCGTGGGCGACGCCTTGCTCGTGACGGCCGACATCATCGCTGACGGGCATGACCTCCTGGACGCCGTCCTCCTGCTGCGCGCCGACGATGACGGGGACTGGCGCGAGGCGCCGATGCGCCCGATCGACAACGATCGCTGGTCCGGCCACCTCGAGCTGACGCGCAACGCGTGGCATCGCTATGCCGTCGAGGCCTGGCGCGACGCGTTCGGGAGCTGGCGTCATGGATTGCGCCGCAAGGTCGATGCCCGGGTCCCCGTGCCGGTCGAGGTCGACGAGGGGCGTCTCCTCGTCGAGGCCGCCGTGCAGCGTGCCGAGCAGGCCGAGGCGGCCGCCGACGTGCGCCTCCTGCGCGACGTCCTCGCGGCGTTCAAGCGAGCGCGGTCGGAGGCGAGGCGCGTCGAGGCGCTCGGATCGGAGGAGCTCCTCGCAGCGATGCGCCGGCACCCGGATCGCCGGTTCGCCTCTCGGTCGGCGGAGCTGCCGCTCGTCGTCGACCGCGAGCGCGCCCGCTTCGGTGCCTGGTACGAGCTCTTCCCGCGCTCACAGGGGCCGGATCCGGGGAAGCCGGTTGCGACGACGTTCGCCGAGGCCGAGTGGCGCCTGCCGGGGATCGCGGCGATGGGCTTCGACGTCGTGTACCTGCCGCCGATCCATCCGATCGGTCGGACGAATCGCAAGGGGCGCAACAACACCCTCGATCCGGCGCCGGACGATGTCGGGTCCCCGTATGCCATCGGCTCCGCGGAGGGCGGCCATGATGCCGTCGCGCCCGAGCTCGGGGGGCTCGACGAGCTCCTTCGCTTCCGGCAGGCGGTGGAGGCGCACGGCATGGAGCTGGCGATCGACATCGCCATCCAGGCGTCGCCGGACCACCCGCACGTCACGGCGCATCCCGGCTGGTTCCGCCACGCGCCGGACGGCTCGATCAAGTACGCCGAGAACCCGCCGAAGAAGTACCAGGACATCTACCCGGTCTTCTTCGAGGACGAGGACGCGTCCGAACGAGAGGCCCTGTGGCTCGAATGGAAGCGCATCTTCGAGACGTGGATCGAGCGCGGCTTGAAGATCTTCCGCGTCGACAATCCGCACACGAAGCCGATCCCGTTCTGGGCATGGCTCATTCCCGCGATCCAGCGCGAGCATCCCGACGTGATCTTCCTGTCCGAGGCCTTCACGCGGCCGAAGATGATGCAGCTCCTCGCCAAGGTCGGCTTCACCCAGAGCTACACGTACTTCACCTGGCGCGAGACGGCCGCGGAGCTGCGCGACTACATGGCCGAGCTGACGGGGTCGGAGATGCGCGAGTACTTCCGGGGCAACCTGTTCACGAACACGCCGGACATCAACCCGCACCAACTCGACCACGGCCGGCCCGCGTTCGTCATCCGCTCCGTTCTGGCCGCCACCCTCTCCTCGAGCTACGGCATCTACTCCGGCTGGGAGCTGTGCGAGTCGGCGGGCCTTGACGAGCGCGAGGAGTATCTCGACAGCGAAAAGTTCGAGATCCGCGCCCGCGACTGGGACGCGAAGGGCAACATCAAGCTCCTCCTCGGCGAGCTGAACCGGCTCCGCCACGAGCGGCCGGCGCTGAAGCTCTACGACAACCTGCACTTCGAGAGCGCGAGCGCCGAGCGGACCCTCTTCTATCGCAAGGCCGTGCCGCACGGTAAGGTCGACCCGCTCACCGGCCACCCGAATCGCTGGCGCGACGCGGTGTACGTCGCGGTGAACTGCGACCCGACGACCCCGGAGCGTGCGATCCTCCATCCGGACCTGCCGGCCATCGGCATCGGCTGGGACGAGCCATACCGGCTCACCGACCTGCTCAGTGGTCGATCGACACAGGAACGGGGTGCCGACCTGCCGGTCGACCTCGACCCGGCGGGGGAGGCATTCCGCATCTTCACGATGTCGGCGCTCGAGCGCTGAGGCCCGCGAACGAGGATGACCAGGGCACGTGACTAGAGCGAAACCAGCGGCCCCCCGGCTCGAGACGCCGAAGAAGGTGAGCCGCGCCCCACGGCGAACCGATGTCGGCGCCCCACAGCTCCTGCGCGACGATCCGCACTGGTACAAGGACGCGATCATCTACGAGCTGCACGTCAAGGCCTTCAACGACTCCACGAACGACGGGATGGGGGACTTCGCCGGCCTGACCGAGAAGCTCGACTACATCGCCGACCTGGGGGTCACCGCCATCTGGCTCCTGCCCTTCTACCCGTCGCCCCTGCGCGACGACGGCTACGACATCGCGGCGTACACCCAGGTGCATCCCGACTACGGTGACCTCCGGGACTTCCGCGCCTTCGTGCGCGAGGCCCATCGCCGCGGCCTGCGGGTCATCACCGAGCTCGTGATCAACCACACGAGCGATCAGCACCCGTGGTTCGTCGAGTCGCGCTCGAGCCAGAAGAACTCGAAGCGCGACTGGTACGTGTGGAGCGACACCGACCAGAAGTACGCCGACGCCCGGATCATCTTCACCGACACCGAGGCCTCGAACTGGACCTGGGATCACGAGACGCAGCAGTACTACTGGCATCGGTTCTTCAGCCACCAGCCCGATCTCAACTTCGACAACCCGCAGGTCATCCGTGCCGTCATGCGGGTCATGCGCTTCTGGCTCGACCTCGGCGTCGACGGGCTGCGCCTCGACGCCGTGCCGTACCTCGTCGAGCGCGAAGGGACGAACGGCGAGAACCTGTCGGAGACGCACGACGTGCTGCGACGGCTGCGGGTCGGCCTGGACGAGCGGTACGAGGGCCGGATGCTCCTCGCCGAGGCGAACCAGTGGCCACCCGACGTGCTGCCGTACTTCGGGACGCCCGAGGAGCCGGAGTGCCACATGGCCTTCCACTTCCCGCTCATGCCGCGGATCTGGATCAGCCTGCGGCGCGAGGACCGCTATCCGATCGTCGAGATCATGGACCAGACCCCGGAGATCCCCGACGAGAACCAGTGGGCGCTCTTCCTCCGCAACCACGACGAGCTGACGCTCGAGATGGTGACCGACGAGGAGCGCGACTTCATGTACGCGGAGTACGCGAAGGAGGCACGGATGCGGATCAACGTCGGCATCCGCCGCCGCCTCGCCCCGCTCGTCGACAACAGCCGGCGACGTCTCGAGCTGCTGAACTCGCTCCTCTTCAGCATGAAGGGCACGCCGGTCATCTACTACGGCGACGAGATCGGCATGGGCGACAACGTGTACCTCGGCGATCGCAACGGCGTTCGGACGCCGATGCAGTGGACCGGCGACCGCAACGCCGGCTTCAGCCGCGCGGACGTCCATGCGCTCTACGCGCCGCTTGTCGCCGACCCGGTCTACGGTTACCAGGCGGTCAACGTCGAGTCGCAGGAGCGCGTCCCCGGCTCGTTGCTCAACTGGATGAAGCGGCTCATTCGCGTGCGCCGCGCGCACCCGGTCTTCGGCCGCGGAACGCTCGAGTTCCTGCACCCGGAGAACCGCCGCGTCCTCGCCTACCTGCGGGCGCAGGACTCGACGACGATCCTGTGCGTGGCGAATCTCTCGCGCTTCGCGCAGTACGTCGAGCTCGACCTCTCCGCGTTCAACGGGCGCGTGCCGGTTGAGCTCATCGGCCGCGTCCAGTTCCCCGCCATCGGCGAGCTGCCGTACCTGCTCACGCTCGGCCCGCACGACTTCTTCTGGTTCGAGCTGACCGATGCATCAGACTGACGCCAGGCCGTCCGAGGCGACGATCGTTCGCCACGCCAGCGCGAGCGATTCTGATGCCCTGGCCGGCATCACCAGCCGTGCCTACGACGCGACGTATCGGGGCATCGTTCCCGACGCCGTGCTTGACGAGTGGATCGCGACGGCCGGAGCGAGCTGGCACGCGGCCTTCGAGAACCAGGCCCCCGACAGCCCGGCGCGCCTCTGGGTCGCCGAGCGTGAGGGTGCCGTGCTCGGATACGCCACGACATCGCCCGCCAGGTCGAACTGGCTGGCGTCACCCGACGGAGCCGGGGAGCTCACGAATCTCTACCTCGACCCCGACAGCATCGGCACCGGCGTGGGACGCCTCCTGTACGACCACGCCGTCGCCGACCTGCAAGCGCGCGGCTTCAACCCGCTCCTCGTATGGGCGTTCCGCGACAATCCGCGGGCCGCGCGCTTCTACGAGAAGATGGGCCTGACTCTCGACGTCGCGGACCACAGCTGGGTGCTCGGTGACGTGCCGTGCCCGATCGTTCGATTCCGCCTGGACTGGCCGGCTGACGAGCCTGCATGAACGGGCTCCGCCACGTGTCCGACACGCGGGTCGTCGCCGCCGGAGACTCGCCATGAGCTCAGTGTTCTCGCCCGCGTGGGTTGCTGCCCAGCGCTGGTTCCGCGCCAAGCAGCGTTCGATCGCCGGTGTCATCGAGGTGGATCGGGCGCCGATGGGCGACGCCGCGCTCGTCGTTCTCGAGGTGAGCTACGGCGATGGAGGCGCGCCCGACCACTATCTCGTCATGGCGATCGACGGTCGAGAGGCGGCAGACGGCGAGGGCGCCTGGGCCGCGCTCGTGGATGCCATGGCGGCCGGCGCCGAGCTGCGCGGAACGATCGGCAGCTTCACGTGCCGGCGGACCGATGCGCTCGAGGCGCTGCTCCCCGCGACGCTCACCGAGCGACGGCTGCGCGTCGAGCAGTCGAACACCTCGGTCGTCGTCGGCGCTCGGCTCATCCTCAAGCTGTTCCGGCGCCTCGAACCGGGGGAGAACCCGGACCTCGAGATCGGCGCCTTCCTGACCGATGCCGGCTTCGCCGACACGCCCGCGCTGGCCGGAGCCGTCACGTACCGTCCGGATGGGGGCGAGGAGTCGGCCGTCGCCATGCTCCAGGAGCTCGTCCCGGCTCGGGGCGACGCCTGGGAGGCGATGCTCGCGGCGCTCGCCGGCGACCCGGACGAGGGGATCCGGCAGGCGGCGAGGATCGGCGAGGTGACGGCGTCGATGCATGCTGCGCTCGCCTCCCGCCCGGCGGAGCCGGCCTTTCCGGCCCGGACGGCAACGGTCGCCGAGAGCGCGGCCTGGCGCGCCTCGGCCGAGCGGCAGCTGACGCAGGCGGTGCATGCGCTCAGCGGCGAGCCGCACGACCGGCTCGTCGCGATCGCCCCGGCCGTCAGGGCGCGCTTCGCCGACACCTTCGGGGCGGCGAGCGGCGAGGCGCGCGTCAGCCGGATCCACGGGGACTACCACCTCGGCCAGCTGCTGGCGCGCGCCGATGGCGGCTACAGCGTCATCGACTTCGAGGGCGAGCCGGCGCGCCCGCTGGCGGAACGGCGTCTTCCGTCGTCGCCGTTGCGCGATGTGGCCGGCATGCTGCGCAGCCTCGACTACGCCGCGCTGACCGCCGCGCGCGACGCCGGCCTCGATGCCGCGGCATGGCTGCCCCGCGCGCGTGAGGCGTTCGCAGCCGCCTACGGCGGCATCGGTCCGTCCGAGGCCGCGCTGCTCGAGGCGTTCGAGCTCGAGAAGGCGTGCTACGAGGTCCGGTACGAGGCGAGCAACCGGCCGGGCTGGCTGTGGATCCCGCTCGCAGCCGTCGAGCGCGTCGTCCATCGGCCCCGTGGCTGACCACGCCGACCGGCCATCGCGCCGGCATCCGGGCTCCCGGCTATCATCGAGCGCTCCCACGTGCACGAGGAATCGATGGCGCTGAGAGTCTGGCGCGGCACCCCCTATCCGCTCGGCGCCACCTGGGACGGCTCAGGCGTGAACTTCGCGATCTTCAGCGAGAACGCCGAGGCCGTGGACCTGTGCCTCTTCGAGGCCGATGGCGGAGAGCAGCGCGTCCGGCTCGTCGAGCAGACCGACCTCGTCTGGCACTGCTACCTGCCGGACGCCCGACCCGGCCAGCGCTACGGCTACCGCGTCCACGGCCCGTACGATCCAGGCAGCGGCCACCGCTTCAATGCCGCCAAGCTGCTCATCGACCCGTACGCCAAGCGCATCGACGGCCCGGTGCGCTGGGACGACTCGCTCTTCGGCTATCGGATCGGCACCGAAGACGACGGGGAGCCGGACGAGCGCGACAGCGCGGCGTTCGCCCCGAAGAGCGTCGTCGTCAACCATGCCTTCGTCTGGGGCAGCGACGCGCCCCCGCGCACCCCGTTCGATCGCACGCTCATCTACGAGGTCCACGTCAAGGGCTTCACCGAACTGCACCCCGAGGTGCCGGAGGAGCTGCGCGGCACGTACGCCGGCATGGGATCCGGTCCCGCGCTCGACTATCTGACTCACCTGGGCGTCACCGCCGTCGAGCTGCTGCCGGTTCACCAGCACGTGGACGACCGCCATCTCGTCGATCGCGGCCTGGGCAACTACTGGGGCTACAACACGATCGGCTTCTTCGCGCCCGACGTTCGATTCAGCGCCACCGGCGAGCCGGTCAGCGAGTTCAAGATGATGGTCAGGCGTCTCCACGACGCCGGGATCGAGGTCATCCTCGACGTCGTCTACAACCACACCGGCGAGGGCAACCACCTCGGCCCGACGATCAGCTTCCGGGGCATCGACAACGCCGCCTATTACCGTCTCAGCCCGGAGGACCCGCGCTACTACGTCGACTACACCGGGACAGGCAACACGCTCGACGCGACGAGCCCGAAGGTGCTCCAGCTCATCATGGACTCGCTGCGCTACTGGGTCACCGAGATGCACGTCGACGGGTTCCGATTCGACCTCGCATCGGCCCTCGCGCGCGAGATGTACGACGTCGACAAGCTCGGGAGCTTCTTCGACATCATCCACCAGGACCCGGTCATCAGCCAGGTCAAGCTCATCGCCGAGCCCTGGGACGTCGGGCCCGGCGGCTACCAGGTCGGCAACTTCCCGGTCGGCTGGGCCGAGTGGAACGGCAAGTACCGCGACAGCGTCCGCCGCTTCTGGAAGGGGGTCGGCGGACAGACGGCGGAGCTCGCGTATCGGCTCAGCGGCAGCTCCGATCTCTACGCCGGCTCCGGGCGGCAGCCGCATGCCAGCATCAACTTCGTCACGTCTCACGACGGCTTCACGCTCCACGACCTCGTCAGCTACGAGTCGAAGCACAACAAGGCGAACGGCGAGGACAACAACGACGGGGACAACCACAACGAGAGCATGAACTTCGGGGTCGAGGGCGAGACCGACGACGAGGCCGTCATCGAGGCGCGCGAGAAGCAGAAGCGCAACCTGCTCGCGACCCTGCTGCTCAGCCAGGGCGTGCCGATGCTCCTCGGCGGCGACGAGATGGGGCGCACGCAGGGCGGCAACAACAACGGCTACGCGCAGGACAATGAGATCAGCTGGTTCAGCTGGGACCTGAAGCGCCGCGACCGACAGCTGCTCAGCTTCACGCGCGGCCTCATCCGCCTGTTCCGGGCGCATCCGGTGCTCCGCCGCCGCCGGTTCTTCCAGGGCCGCCAGATCCGCGGCTCGCGCGTCAAGGACCTGACCTGGTTCACGCCCGAGGGCGCCGAGATGCCCGACGAGCAGTGGCAGGCGCCGGGCGTGAAGACGCTGGGCGTCCAGTACGCGGGAGATGCGATCGAGGAGCGCGGCCAGCGCGGCGAGGCGATCAGCGACGACACGTTCCTCATCATCCTCAACGCCGACGACCGGCCGGTCGGCTTCAGCCTGCCGGTCCACGAGGCGGCGAGGCGCTGGGAGGTCGTGTTCGACACCGTCCACCCGTCGTTCGGTGGCGCGCACGGCGAGCACGATGGGGGCAGCGTGTACCGGGTCGCCGAGCGCTCGGTCGTCTGCCTGCGCCGGCTGCCGCGCGTCCGCCGCTCGAGCGCGGGCTGACGCCGGCGGAGGCCCGGCGCCGCGGTGTCCCGGGCGCATGGCATCGGTGCTGCATGGGAGGCCGATCCCATGACTGAGCGTACGCATGCGCGCGCATAGCCCTCACGCGCCGCGCGCCACCTACCGCGTCCAGCTGCACGCCGAATTCACGTTCGACGAGGCCGCCGCCATCGTGCCGTACCTAGCGCAGCTCGGCATCAGCCACCTCTACACCTCGCCGGTGCTCCAGGCGACGCCCGGCTCGATGCACGGCTATGACGTCGTGGATCACGGCCGCGTCAGCGCCGAGCTCGGCGGAGAGGATGGCTTCACCCGCCTGACCGATGCGCTGCGCGCGTACGGCATGGGCCTCGTGCTCGACATCGTGCCAAACCACATGGCCATCGCGAGCGAGGACAACCGCTGGTGGTGGGACGTGCTCGAGCACGGCCGCGGGAGCCGGTACGCCGAGTACTTCGACGTGGAGTGGGACGCGCCGGAGCGCCGGCTCCGCAACGTCGTCCTGCTGCCGGTCCTGCCCGACCACTTTGGACGCGTGCTCGAGGCGGGGAAGATCAGCCTCGTGCGCAAGGGCGGACGGGTCCTCGTCGAGCATGACGGCAGTCGCTTCCCGCTCGACCCGGAGACGCTCGAGCCGCATCTCGGTCGCGGCGACGACGAGGCGCTCGCCGCCGTCAATGCCGACGCCGACGCGCTCGATGCCCTGCTGCAGGACCAGCACTACCGGCTCGCCTTCTGGCGCGCCGCCTCCGAGGACCTCGGCTACCGCCGCTTCTTCGACGTGGACACGCTCATCGGCCTGCGCGTCGAGCGCGAGGAGGTGTTCGCCGCGACGCACGAGCTGCTCCTGCGCTGGGTGGCGGAGGGCCGCGTGCAGGGGCTCCGCGTCGACCATCCCGACGGCCTGCGCGATCCGGCGGGGTACCTCGCGCGCCTGCGCGCGGCGGCGCCCGACGCCTGGATCGTGGCGGAGAAGATCCTGGAGGCGGACGAGGCGCTGCCGGTTGACTGGCCGATCGACGGCACGACCGGGTATCGCTTCGCCAATCTCGCCACCGGGCTCGGCGTCGACCCCGCGGGTCGCGAGGCGATGGACGTCGCGTGGCAGGCCGTCGCGGACGTCGGCCCCGACTGGGACACGATCGTCGCCGGCTCCAGGCACGACGCGCTCACGTCGCTGCTCGCGAGCGACTTGAATCGGCTCACCGAGCTGTTCGTCATGGCCTGCGAGGAGAGCCGGGGACACCGCGACTTCACGCGCCGTGAGCTGCACGACTCCCTGCTCGAGGTGGCGGCCGCGCTTCCGGTGTACCGCACGTACGCCCGCGATCGCGACCGGCACCTGGCCGATGGCGACGCGCGGCTCATCGACGCCGCCGTGGCTCTGGCCACGGAACGGCGGCCCGACCTCGGACCCGAGCCCTTCGCCTTCCTCGGGCGCATCCTGCGCCTGGAGGTGGACGGCCCGATCGCGTCGGACCTGGCGATGCGCTTTCAGCAGCTCACGCCGGCGGCGATGGCGAAGGGCGTGGAGGACACCGCCTTCTATCGATACCACCGGCTCGTGGCGCTCAACGAGGTGGGTGGCGATCCCGGGCGGTTCGGGACCGGCGTCGACGCGTTCCACGCCGCGATGGCCGCGGCGCAGGCGGACTGGCCGCAGGCGATGCTCGCGCTCTCGACCCACGACACGAAGCGCAGCGCCGACGTCCGTGCTCGCCTCGCGCTCCTCTCGCGCGACCCGGGGGCGTGGCGCGCATCGGTGGCGCGCCTGCGCGCCGCCGCCCGGCCGCATCGGGCCGGCCCGGACCTGCTGAGCGCGGCGGACGAGTACCTCTTCCTCCAGTCGCTCATCGGCGCCTGGCCGATCGATGCCGACCGCATGGCGGCCTACATGGAGAAGGCGAGCCGGGAGGCGAAGCTGCGCACGTCGTGGCGGGACCCGAACCCCGAGTACGACGAGGCGCTCGCCGCGTACGTGCGAGGCTGCCTCTCCGATCCCGCCTTCGTTGCCGCGCTCGAGGCGACGGTCGAGCCGCTCGTCGATGCGGGCTGGCGGGCGGCGCTGGCGCAGGTCGCGCTCCAGCTGACCGCCCCGGGCGTGCCGGACGTGTACCAGGGCGGCGAGCTGTGGGACCTCGCGCTCGTCGATCCCGACAACCGGCGGCCGGTGGACTACGACCTGCGCAGGCGGCTCCTCGCCGATGCGCAGGGCCTCGGGGCGGCCGATGCCTGGGCGCGCCGCAGCGAGGGGATGCCGAAGCTGTGGCTGATCCGACGCGCTCTCGATCTCCGCGCCCGCTGCCCCGACGCGTTCGGAACGGCGGCGACGTACGAGCCCATCGCCGCCGGGGGCGCGGTCGCATTCGTCCGCGGCGGCGCGGTCGTCGTCGTCGTGCCGGGCCAGCGACCCTCTGACGGCGCGACGGTCGAGCTCCCGGCCGGTCGATGGGTGGCCCTCGACGGGTCCGAGCACGCGGGAACCGTCGAACTCGAGGAGCTCCTGCGCCCGATCGGGGTCGCGATCCTGGAGCGCGTGGCATGAGCGAGCGCGCATCGGTCTGGGCGCCGATCCCGGAGCGCGTCGAGCTGTTCACCGAGGGTCGGCGCTACCCGATGGAGCGCGACGAGAGTGGCTGGTGGACGGCGACGATCGACCTGCCGCTCGACGCGCGCTACGGCTTCGTTCTCGATGGCGGCGACCCGATTCCGGGACCGCGCACGCCGTGGCAGCCCGACGGGGTGAACGGCCTCTCCCGCCGGCTCGATCACGCGGCGTTCGAGTGGTCGGATGCCGGCTTCAGCGCCCCTCCGCTCGCCGACGCGGCCATCTACGAGCTGCATGTCGGCACGTTCACCCCCGAGGGCACGTTCGACGGCGCCATCGAGCGCCTCGCCGGCCTCGCGGAGCTCGGCGTCACCCACCTCGAGCTCATGCCGGTGGTCGAGTTCAGCGGCGACCGCGGGTGGGGCTACGACGGGGTCCACCTCTACGCGCCGCATCATGCGTACGGAGGCCCGGATGGCCTGAAGCGCCTCGTCGACGCCGCCCACCGCCATGGTCTCGCCGTGCTCCTCGATGTCGTCTACAACCACCTCGGTCCGGAGGGCAATCACCTCTCCAGCTATGGCCCGTACTTCACCTCGAAGTACGCCACGCCGTGGGGCGACGCGGTCAACTTCGACGACGCCGGCAGCCACGAGGTGCGTCGCTTCTTCGTCGACAATGCGCTCATGTGGATGCGTGACTACCACCTCGACGGGCTGCGCCTCGACGCCGTGCACGCCATCTACGACCAGTCGGCCGTCCACATCCTCGAGGAGCTCGCCACCGCCACGCACGAGCTGGGGGCGGAGACCGGACGCCGCCTCGTCGTCATCGCGGAGTCGGACCTGAACGACCCGCGCCTCGTCCGGTCGGTCGAGGAGGGTGGCTACGGGCTCGACGCCGTCTGGGCCGACGACGTCCACCACGCCCTGCACGTGGCGCTGACCGGCGAGGAGGCCGGCTACTACGCCGACTTCGCCGATGCCGACGCCATGGCGCGTGCGATCGCCGACCCATTCGTGTACGCCGGCCACTACTCCGCGGTCCGGGACCGGCTCCACGGCCGCCCGGCCGGCGATCTCCCCGGGGATCGGTTTGTCGTGGCCCTCCAGAACCACGACCAGGTCGGCAACCGGGCGTTCGGCGAGCGGCTGTCGCACCTCGTCTCGCCGGGTCGCGCGCGGGTCGGCGCGGCGCTGCTGCTGACGATGCCGTACGTGCCGCTCATCTTCGCCGGCGCGGAGTGGGCGGCCTCGTCACCGTTCCGCTACTTCACCGGCCACGCCTCGCGCGAGCTGGCCCGCGCCGTCAGCGACGGGCGCCGCGAGGAGTTCGGCGACTTCGGCTGGGATCCGAAGGACGTGCCCGACCCGCAGGACCCGGACACGTTCGAGGTCTCGAGGCTCGACTGGGACGAGCGGAGCCGCGAGCCCCACGCCGGCATGCTCGAGTGGTACCGCGCGCTCCTCGACCTGCGCACCGCCACGCCCGCGTTGCGGGACGCGGGTCGATCGGCGATCCACGTCAGTCACGACGCCGACGCGGGCTGGATCCTCGTCGAGCGCGGCTCCATCCTCGTCGCCGCGAACCTGGGTCCGCAGCCGGTCGAGCTGCCGATGGACGGCGAGCTTCGCCTCGCCTGGCCGCCGGAGGTTGAGCTCGGGGATGGACGGGTGCGGCTGCCCCCTGACGCCGTCGCGATCGTCGAGCAGGGCGCATGACTGAGCTCGTTCCGGAGGTCTACACCGATGCGTTCGGCGCCCGGCGCACGGTCGATCCTGACGTGCGGCGCGCCGTGCTCGAGGCGATCGGCGTGGAGGATGTGGCCGCACGCGACCTGGTCGCGGTCGCGCGGCCCGGTGACGCGCTCGACGCCCCCGGGCGGCTGACGCTCGAGGACGGCACCGAACTCGGACGCGTCGACGCGCTGCCGCGCGACCTGCTGTACGGCTATCACCGGCTCGTGCGCGACGACGGCACCGAGCGGACGCTCATCACCGGGCCGGGACGCTGTCATCTGCCCGACGGTCCGGCGGCCTGGGGCTGGGCGATCCAGCTCGCGGCGACGCGCTCGCGCCGAAGCTGGGGCATCGGCGACCTCGCCGACCTGCGCGAGCTCGGCGCATGGTCCGCACGTGCCGGCGCCGGGTTTCTCGCGGTGAGCCCCCTCGGCGCGCCGAATCCGGACCCGGAGCCGGAGCCGAGCCCGTACTACCCGAGCACGCGTCGGTTCGGCAACCCGCTCCACCTCCGCGTCGAGGACGTGCCAGGCGCCGACGCGCTCGGCGCGGAGCTCGAGGCACTCGCCGCAGAGGCGCGGGCGCTCAATGGCGCGCGGCGCATCGACCGCGCCGTCGTCCTGCGCCACGTGCTTCCGGCGCTCGAGCGCATCTGGCGTGCCGGAGGCGACCGCGCCGCCTTCGACGTGTGGCGTTCCGCGCAGGATCCGGCGCTCGAGCGCTGGGCGATCTTCACCGTCCTCAGCGAGCGCTTCGGGCCGGGATGGCAGACGTGGCCC
>CAZKFP010000051.1:0-25196 GCA_964552085.1 uncultured Steroidobacteraceae bacterium | reverse complement strand
GACGGCGCGGCGGGCGGCGGGGCCGCTGGCGGTGCGCTGGTGGCGCCGGGCGGCGGCGCGGCGGCCGGGGGCGCCTCAGGGGCGGAAGGCGCCCGGGTCGTGAACGACCAGGCCATGCCGACCGGGTTTCCATCGGCATCGCGGGCTCCCTCGCCGAACGCGACGTCGAACGACGATCCGGACGTGAGCGCCGCGTCGGGGACGAACGTCAGCCGCGTGCCGGTCTCGTCCCAGTCGAGGCGTCCATCGATCGCCGAGCCCATCGAGGCGTCGGTCACGCCGAAGGCAGACGCGGCAGCCTGCAGGTCCATCGGCTGGCTGAACTGCATCTCGAGGGTGGCCGGCTCGACGTCGGTCGAGCCGGGCTTCGGTGCCGTCGTCAGGAGGTGCGCGGCCGGCTTGATGATGAACGACACGTTTCCCTTGCCGCCGAGGAGGTTGCCGGTTCGGTCATGGGCGCCGATCAGGCTGATCGTGTAGCGCGCACCGGCGACGAAGCGCACCGCGGGCGTGAACACGAGGTCGCCCCGCCTCCACGACAGGGCCCCGTCCACCTGCGGCGTGATGACGAAGTGATCCTCGACGTCGGCCGTGTCCATCGGGTCGCTGAACGCGATCGAGATGGCGCTCGTCGCGCTCACCCGTCGCGGCGTCGAGGTCGGCGGCTGGGAGACGACCTGCATCCCTTCGCTGCCGCCGGCCGAAGTCGCATCGATGGCATCCTCGAGCACGAC
This sequence comes from uncultured Steroidobacteraceae bacterium, assembly GCA_964552085.1. Classification (GTDB taxonomy): domain Bacteria; phylum Chloroflexota; class Limnocylindria; order QHBO01; family QHBO01; genus JACDBZ01. The sequence continues at coordinate 24,462 of CAZKFP010000051.1, read as the reverse complement.
GGCGGCCGCGCCACGTGTCGTCAGCCCAACGTCCTCCACCGGCGGCAACTCGGCGGTCGCCATCCGGACCTCGACGCCCGTGATCGCCGGTGCCGACTCCGTCGTGAAGGAGAAGCGACGCGGCTCGGAGAGCGTCGCGCCGTCAGCGGTCCTCGCCGTCGCGCCGATGACGACGAAGTAGTTCGCGTCCGTGCGCCAGCGTCCATCGGGCGACAGCGTCAGGGCGGTGCGGTCCGGGTTCCACGCCAGCCGCACCGACGTGGGGCCCGGAAGGACCCGGAGCGCCGCCTCGACCGAGGCGGGATCCATGCCGACATCGAAGGGGATCGTGATCGAGCGATCGGTCGAGACGGCTGCCCCCACGCTTCGGGGGAGGATGCTCGTCGCGACCGGACGCGGCTGGTCCGGGCCGGCCTGGGTGGCGGCCTGCTGGCCGAGCCCCACGACGACGATGAACGAGAGGGCCGCGAGCGACACCCGCGTCGCGGCTCGATGCCGGCCGAGCAGGGGGCCGATGGATTCGACCGGGATGGCGGCCACGGCCGCGAGCGCGCTTCGAATCAGACGCAATAGACAGGCTCCATGCGGGGTCGCCGCTGCGAGTCGCAGTGGCAGCATAGCCCACGGCCGGTGGCCGGAGCCACCGCCGAGGTCAGTTCGCGAAGTCCCAGGTGATGACCACGCGGGAGCCGTTGTCGGCGATGCCGATACCGACCCGCGTCCAGCGTGGATTGAGAATGTTCGCGATGTGGTTGGGATACCCCGGATACGGCTCGGCCATGAACACGGCGTGGCACCAGTTCAGCGTGGCGTCCGCGCTGCGACCGTAGTAGTGGCACTGGTTCTCGCCCGCGGCGCTGTAGCCGATGCCCGCGGCCGACAGTCGCTGGCGGACGGACATCCCGCTGCGCGAGTAGTGACTGTAGTACCCGAAGTTCACCTGGTCCCACGCGTGGGCGTTGGCGACAGCGGACATCGCCCCGTCGAGATAGATCGGCGCGAAGCCGTACGCCGCGCGAGCGGCATTGATCTGGTTCAGCGCATAACCGACCAGGCTGCTCGCCGGGCCCGCGGCGGGCACGATCCGCGGCGCCGGAGCAGCGGCACCGTCCGCGGCCGCGGCCTGCGGTGTCGGCGCAGAAGCCGGCGCGGCCAGCGTCGTGAACGACCACGACGACGCGACCGCGTTGCCGTCTGCGTCCCGAGCGCCCTCGCCGAGCTCGACCCTGAAGTTTCGACCGCCCGTGAAGGCCCGGTCCGGCACGTACGTGAGCTGGGTGCGGGCCCCGTTCCATTCGAGGCGACCGGCGACGAGCGTCCCGGTCGACGTATCGGTCAGGCCGAAGGCCGCGTTCGTGTCGTCGACGTCCATCGGAGCGCTGAACCACATCTCGACCGACGCCGGCTCGACGCCGCGGGCGCCGAGGCCCGGCGAGGTTCGTGTCAGCTGCGAGCCGGGCTGCACGATGAAGGAGAAGTTCGCCTTCCCATCGAGCGCGTTGCCCAGGCGGTCGTGCGATCCGATCAGGCTGATCGTGTAGCGCGCGCCGGGCTCGAGGCGGTCGCTCGGCGTGAAGACGAGGTCACCCTCGCTCCACGACAGCTCACCGGCAACCTCGGGGCTGATGGCGAAATGCGCCTCCACGTCGCTCGTGTCCATCTCGTCGGTGAAACTGATGGCGATCGAGCTCGTCGCGCTGACCGCCTTGGCGGTGCGCGTCGTCGGGTGCAGGGCGCCCTCCACCTCAGCCGCGCCGCGATCCTCGGCCTCCGCGTCGACGGATCGAATCGTCGGGCCGGACTCCGTGGCGGGTGCCTCGCTCGCCGGCAGATCGGCGCGAGCCAGGCGTACCTGGAAGTCACTGATCGTCGGACCGGACTCCGTCGTGAACACGAAGCGCCAGGCTGTAGACAGCTGCGCGCCATCCGCGGTCAGCGAGGAGGCGGCAACGAGGACGAGGTACTGCTCATCGGTCCGCCAATTGCGTTCCGGTGCCAGGTTGACCGCGGTGTGGTCCTCGTTCCAGGAAATGTCGAGCGGCCGGTCGGGAATGACCTGGATGCTCGACTCGACGGAGCCGGGGTCCATGGGGGCATCGAATGGGATGGTGACCGCGGCATCGGCAGCGACGGCGATGCCGACGCTCTGGGGAAGCAGCGACTGGGGCACGGGCCGGTCCGCTTCGGGACCTGCCTGGATGGCCGCCTGCTGGCTGAAGGCGATGACGATGGTGAACGAGAGGGCTGCCAGCGAGACCCGGGCAAGGACTCGATGGCTGCTCAGCAACTTGCCGAGCGACTCGAACGGGGCGGCGATGGCCGCGTCGGTTCGGATCGGACGCAATAGATTTGACTCCATGGGGATTCGGGGCCGCCCGTATGGTGGGCACGGGTGGGCGGCGGCGAGTGACCGGCGCAGCATAGCCCACTCGTACCCCATGTGTCATATGACCCTCGCCAGACCCTTGGCGGCCAGGGTCGCGTGGAACGTCGCACCGCCGAACGCGTTCACGAAGCCGCGGGCCTCCAGCAGGCTCAGCGCGCTGGCGATCGAGGCGGCCGGTTGGCGCGTCCGATCGATGAGCTCCTCGATCGAGCCGCTGCGCTCTAGGAGGTGGCGCAGGAGCTGCCCCTCGACCTCGGAGAGCGCGCTCAGCGCGGGCGGCCGTGCACCACGCGCCAGGCCGATCTGCCGCATCAGGCCGGCAGTCGAGGTGACGATGACGGCGTCATGGTCGGCGATCAGCCGGTTGCACCCACGAGATGCCATGGCATCGATCGGGCCGGGCACGGCATACAGCTCACGACCGATGGAGATGGCGGCGGCGGCCGTGAGCAGGCCACCGGAGCGATCGGGGGCCTCGACGACGACGACCGCCTCGGCCAGGCCGGCGATGATCCGGTTGCGCCGCGCGAAGTCCGGCCGCCCGACCGGAGCGCCGACCGGCACCTCTGACAGCAGCGCGCCGCCGGCGCGCACGATCGATCGAGCCAGGCTCCGATGGCGCGGTGGATAGACCCGGTCGAGCGGCGACGGCAGGACGGCCACGCTGCGCCCGCCGGCGGCCACGGCCGCACGGTGCGCCGCGCCGTCGACGCCGAGCGCGAGACCGCTGACAACGACGACGCCGGCGCGCGCCAGCTCGTCGGCGATCTCGGTCGCGGTCGCGAGCCCGTACCCCGAGGCGCGGCGCGTGCCGACGACGGCGACCGCCCGCGCCTCGAGCGCCTCCTGGTCGCCCGCCACGTACAGCGTGGGCGGTCGGGGGTCGAGCGTGAGGAGCGCGACCGGATAGTCCTCGTCGAGCCCCGTCACGATGCGCCCCCCGACGGCGCGCGTCCGCTCGTCGACCGCGCGAACGAGCTCGCGCGGGTCGTGGCGTCGGAGGTCGGTGAAGGCCGGCCCGACGCTCTCGGCCAGGCGCGCCACGTCGGCAGCCCCGGCCGGCCCCGCCCGCCATGCCGCGGCCGCGGAGCCGTGGCGCGCGACGAGCCTCGCGAAGCCGGCCGACCCGATTCCCGGGACGAGCGAGAGCGCGATCCAGCAGTCGCGCTCGCTGGCTCGCATCTCGCGCGAGGATCCGCCCGGCGCGCCCACCACGCCCGCACCGACGCCGATCACGGATACGCCTCCTTCGGCCGGTGCAGGAGAGCCTCGTCGAGGTGATCGGTCCGCACCGAGGTCGCGCCCTCGAGATCGGCGATCGTGCGAGCGACGCGCGCCGCGCGATGCAGGCGGCGCATGGACAGGCCGAGCTGCCTGCCGCGCGTCTCGAGCAGCTCGTGGACCGAGCTGTCGAAGCCGCGCTCCTCGTCGAACGACCCGGGTGGGAGCTCGGCGTTCGGGCTGTTCTGCCGGTGGCGCTGCGCGTCCGCCGCCCGCGCGACCCGCCGGGCGACGGCGGCGGTCGGCTCGGCCGCGCCGCGGCCGCTCGCGGGCGCCACCCCCGGTTCGAGGTGCACGACGAGATCGAGCCGGTCGCGCATCGGTCCCGACAGGCGGGCCTGGTACCGGCGCCGCGCACCATCCTCGCAGGCACACTCCCGCCCCGAGACGTTGAACCAGCCGCATGAGCACGGGTTGAAGGCGGCGAGGAGCATGAACCGAGCTGGCAGGGACAGCACCCGCTCGACGCGCGCGATGTGGACGACGCCCGCGTCGATCGGGCCACGCAGAGCGTCGAGCGCATCGGTGCGGAACTGGAGCGTCTCGTCGAGGAAGAGCGCCCCGCGATGCGCGAGGCTTGCCTCCCCGGGGCGTACCCGGGGCCCGCCGCCGACGAGCGCCTGCGTCGAGATCGTGTGATGCGGGGCGCGGAACGGGCGGCGCAGCGAGATCGGCAGGCGCCCGTCGGCGATCCCGGCGACCGAATGGATCCGGGTCACCTCGGCCGCCTCCTCCGCGTCGAGCGCCGGCAGGAGGCCCGCCGCCGCGCGGGCAAGCAGCGTCTTGCCGACACCCGGCGGCCCGCTGAAGGCGAGGTTGTGTCGCCCGGCAACGGCGATCTCGAGGGCCCGGCGTCCCACCGCCTGGCCGATGACCGAGGCGAGGTCCGGGGCGTCGTCGGGCAGCGTCGGGCAACCGCCGAGCGGCGTCGGGGCGATCGGTGCCAGGAGGTCGATGCCCGCCAGGTGGCGGCAGACCTGCGAGAACGAGGCGGCCGGGCGGACCGTCACGCCGCCGACTGCCGCACCCTCCGGCCCATTTTCGACCGGCACGACGACGTCGCGGACCCCGGCCGAGCAGGCCGCTGCCACGAGCGCCATGGCGCCCGGCACCGGGCGCAGCGACCCGTCGAGCGCCAGCTCGCCGATGAGCGCGGTTCGAGCGAGGCCGGCGCCGTCGAGCTGCCCGGAGGCGACGAGGATCGCGGCGGCCATCGCGAGGTCGTGACCGGTCCCCTCCTTCGGCAGGTCCGCCGGGGCCAGGTTGATCGTGATCCGGCGCGCCGGCACCTCGAAACCCGAGTTCCGGAGCGCCGCGCGGACCCGTTCGCGCGCCTCAAGGACCGCGCTGCCGGCGAGCCCGACGATCGTCATCCCCGGCAGCCCGAAGGCGACGTCGACCTCGACCCGGACCGGGAGGCCGTCGACCCCGACGACCGATGCGCTGAGCGCGCTCGCGAGCATCCTCGGGCTCTCCATCGGAGGCGAGTCGCTGCGGGCAGTGCCGGCCGCCCGCCTGCTCGCCTCCAAACTACCAGCGGCGACCGGCGCAGCCAGCGTACGGATACGTGCTTACCGGGCGGTTAGGTCCCGCTTACCGACGGACGCCGCAGAGCGATCAGGCCCGGGCCGGGGCCGCCTCGGCCGCGAAGAGCATGTCGATGTCGCGCGCGAACTTCGAGACGCTCTGTCCCAGTGGACCGTCTGGGCGGGACGACATGAACGGCTCGCCGGAGTTGAGGGCGCTGATCGCCCCTCGATAGTCGTTGATGACCTCGAAGTCGATCTTGCGGCCGAGCGCGGACTCCGCGTTGTCCACGTTGATGCCGGTATACGCGTTCGAGCGGTTGAGGATCAACTGAATCTTCCGCCGCTCGTACCCGAGCGAGTCCATCGTCTCGAGCACGAGGCGCACGTTCTTCAGGCAGGAGAGGTCCGCCGTCATGACGACGAAGATGACGTCCGCCTCGTCGAAGAGTTGGAGGTTGAAGTCGTCGATCGTCTTCGCCATATCGACGAGCGTGTAGTCGTACGCCTTGCGGAAAAGCGACAGGATGCGCGACATCGCGGACGGATCGGTCCGTTGCCGCTCGACGACGATGTCGGCCTGCTCGGGATTCGGCGGCGCGAGCAGCAGGTCGATCCCGACGTGATGGCTGACGACGAGCTTCTTGAGCAGCTCGCCGTCGAGGTCGGCCTCGCTGATCGCGTTGACCATGGACGAGGAGTCCAGCCCGAGGTCCAGGAAGACGCGCGTGTCGCCGAACTGCAGGTTCGCGTCGATGAGGGCGGTCCGGCGCTTCAGGCGTGTCGCGAGCGCGATCGCCGTGTTGATCGCGATCGTCGTCGTGCCGACGCCCCCCTTCGCGCCGTAGAAGCAGGCGAGGCGACCGAGGGTCGGCTTCTCGGTGGACTTGCTCGGAGTCACGCCGCCGCTCCGGGACAGGAGTGCCTTGATGCGCGCGATGAGCTCCAGCGGATGGAACGGCTTGACGATGTCGTCGTCAGCGCCGGCGCGCAGTCCCCGGACGCGCTGCTCGACGTCCGCCTCCGCGGTGAGCATGATGATCGGGACCCGACGGCCCTGCTCCGCGGCTCGGATCTGCTGCGCGGCGGCGTAGCCGTCCAGCTTCGGCATCGCCACGTCCATGAGGATGAGATCGGGCACGATGCTCGCCGCCATCTCGACCCCGGCCTGGCCGTCCGAGGCGACATGCACCTCGAACCCCTCCTGCTTGAGGGTGAAGACCAGCACGCGCTGGATGTTCAGGTCGTCGTCGACGACCAGGACCTTGGTGGCAGCCATGCACGACCCCTGGGCGTTGGTGAAATCGGCGGCCAGTATATCCGCCGCGAGCCCGGTGCCACCATGCACCGATGGTCCGGCTCAGCCGAGATGCCGGTGAAGGAAGTCGAGTACCCGCTGCCGGTACGCGTCGGGGTCGACCGCATACGCCTCGGCGTGACCGGCGCCCTCGACGACGACGAGTTCCTTCGGCTCCCCCGCCGCCTCGAAGAGACGGACGCTCTGCCGCCAGCTGATGACGGCATCGTTCTTCGGGGCGATGAGCAGCAGCGCCCGCGGCGCGATGCGTCCGACGACGCGCACGGGATCGCCGAGCCGGGCCATGGCGCGGATCGATGCCGCGCCGACGATGACGCGCGACCCGAGGCCCGGCAGCGGGTAGCCCGCCTCTCGCAGGCGGTTCGCGATCGGGTGGCGGAGCTCGGCGTACGCGGCATCCGCGACGACGGCCTCGACCGGCAGACCCGGCGCGGAGACGATCGCAATCGCCGCGCCCATGCTGATGCCGACGAGGGCCGTCGGACCGAGGCCGCGCGACTCGAGGAATGCGACGGCGGCCGCGACGTCGCGTCGCTCGTGCGAGCCGAGCGTCACCGCGCCCGCACCGCTCTCCCCGTGGCCGCGGAAGTCGAACTGCAGGACATGATGGTCCTCACGCAGCCACGGGACGAGGGTGACGAGCTCCGGCAGCCGATGGCCGGCGAACCCGTGCAGGACGACGACCGCCGTGCGCGTCTCGCGCGCGGCCGGGATGAGCCAGCCCGAGAGGGTGACGCCGTCGACCGTCGTGAACCGCACCGGCTCGTACTCGAGACCGATCTCGGCGGGCGTCGAGGGGGCGCCCTCGACGTCGGGCAGGAACGCTCGGACCTCGGGCGACACGAGGATACGCGAGCCTCGGACGGCGACGTACGTCAGGTAGGCGCCGGTCACGAGGCCGGCGACGCTGCCGGCGGTCCGCAGCAGCCGGCGGATCACCCCTCGGGGAGTGGCTCGGTGCGACCGCCGCGCGTCTCTCGCATGACGTTGCTGATCGGCCGCGTGAGCTCGCTGAGCTCCATCGGCACGATCCACTTCGTGCTCTCGCCGGCGGCCAGCGCCTTGAGCGCCTCGAGATACTGGAGCGACATCGTCTTGTCGTCGATGCCCCGCGCCGCCTCGAAGATCGTCTGGAGCGCGTTAGCGTAGCCTTCGGCTCTGAGGATCTGCGACTGACGCTCGCCCTCGGCGCGAAGGATGTTCGACTGCTTGTCGCCCTCGGCCACGTTGATCGTCGCCTGCCGCGTGCCCTCCGACTCGGTGATGACCGCGCGCCGGTTGCGCTCGGCGCTCATCTGCCGGTTCATCGCGTCCTGGATGTCGCGCGGCGGAACGATCTCGCGGATCTCGACGCTCGTGATCTTCACGCCCCAGCGGTGCGTCGTCTCGTCGAGCTTCGCGCGGAGGATGTTGTTGATCTCCTCGCGCTTGGCGAGGACGTCGTCGAGCGGGATGTCACCGATGACGGCGCGCAGCGTCGTGGCCGCCAGCGCCTGGGAGGCGCCGGTGAAGTCGGTCACGGCGGTCACCGTCTCCGTCGGGTCGAAGACCTTGGAGTAGACGAGGAAGTCGATGCTGATCGGCGCGTTGTCCTTCGTGATGCACGTCTGCTGCGGCACCTCGAGGAACCGCTCGCGCAGGTCGACCTTGACCGCCTGCTGGACGAACGGGATGAGGAGCACGATGCCCGGGCCCTGCGCGCCCTGCAGCCGCCCGAATAGGAAGACGACGAGCCGCTCGTACTCGCGCACGATGTGCACGATGCTGAACAGCAGCCACAGGCCGATGACGACCGCGATGGCGATGAGAATCAGACCGATCGGGTCTTCCATGACGTCCTAGTCCTCCGTTGGTCCCCCGTCGCCGGCTGGCGCCGGCTCGACGATCAGCTCGAGCCCGTTCACGTCGACGACCCGGAGCGGGGTTCCGGGATCGATCTCGGCGCCGCGGCTGCGAGCCGACCAGCTCTCCCCGTCAGCATAGGCGATCCCGGTCGGCGCGATGAGCGTCTGGGCCATCGCCCCGCCCCCCACCAGCGTCGCAACTGGCCGGTTCGCGAGGAACCCGCTGCGTCGCATGCGCAGCAACGCGCGAACGAGGACCCAGGCGTAGACGACCCCGACGGCGGCGAGGATAACGACGAGCCAGGGGCTCACGCCCACGTCGAGCGCCAGCTCGCCGGGCTCGAGCCCGGTCCAAAGCGCGAACGAGCCGAGCACGAAGGCCACGACACCCCCGACGGTGAGCAGGCCGAAGCTCGTCACGACCGCCTCGAGCGCGAAGAGCCCGACGCCGATGAGGATGAGGAGCAGCCCACCGATGTTGAGCGGCAGGGCATTCGAGCCGATGAGGGCCACGACGATGGCGATCGCGCCGAGGATGCCGGAGAAGAAGTTCGGATGGAAGAGCTCGGCGATGATGCCGTAGAAGCCGATCGTGAAGAGCAGGAAGGCGATGTTCGGGTCGGAGAGCACGTGGAGGAACTGCTGCCCGAAGTTCATCTTCAGGTCCCGCACCGCGAGGCCGCCGAGCTCCGGCAGGGGCCGGCCGTCGAACTCGAACGCACGCCCGTCGGCGCGCTCGCCGGCGTCGATGGCCGCCAGCAGCGACGGAAGATCGGCGGCGAGCAGGTCCGCAACGGGCGGCTCCATCGCGACCGCCTCGGAGGCGCCGATGCTCGCGGCCTCGCGCACCGCGGCCTCGGCCCAGTCGGCGTTGCGATCGTTCTCGTTCGCCAGCGACCGGATCCGGGCCACCGCGTCGTTCGTGACCTTCGCCGACAGCGTCTCCGGCAGGTCCTCGCCGCCCCCACCGACGACGGACGCCGCGCCGATGTTCGTGTTCGGCGCCATCGCCGACACATCCGCCGCCAACGCCACGAACGTCGCGGCGGAGCCGGCGCGGGCGCCTTCGGGCGCCACCCAGGCGATCACCGGCACCTCGCTCGCGAGCATTGCCTTGAGGATGCGATCCATGCTCGTCAACCCCCCGCCGGGCGAGTCGATGACGAGGAGCACGGCGGCGTCGCCCTCGGACGCCGCCACTCGCAGCGCCTCCTCGACGTATGCAGCGTTGACCTGGTCGATGACGCCGCTCAGCTCGATCCGCGCGATCTCGTCGCCATCGGCCGCCACGGGCATGGCCAGGCCGACGATTCCGAGCGCCAAACTCAGGGCAGCGAGCGCGCGGCGAAGCATGGTCAGAGTATATCGGCGCCGCGCGTGATCGCCCGCCGGGCGGCCGAGCCCGGCTCGTGGAGGCCGAGGAAATCGCCCACGAGTCGCGACCAGGTCTCGAGCCGATCCCAGCTCGCCACGATCTCCGCGTGGCCTGCGAAGGCGCCCACGAGCTTGTCGTGCTCACGGACCGTGACGGCACGCCCGCGCGACTCGACGCCGAAGACGACGCCCAGGTGCACGGCACCGACCGGGTTCGTGTCATCGTTGAGCAGCCCGATGAGCCGGAACGCCGGCTCCCAGTCGGCCTCGAGCTCCTCGTCCCATTCGCGCCGCAGCCCCGCCATGAGCGCGTCCTCGCCGGCGTCCACCGGGTTGAGGTGACCGCCCACGCCGATGCTCGCCCTGCCGTGCAGGCGGGGGTCGCCACCGGCATCGGTCCGGTGCATGAGGAACACCGAAGCTCCATCGCGCACGACGACATACGGAATGAGCTGCTTGTGGGCCGGATCGGCCTCGGCTGCCGGCCGCGCGAGATATGCGCCGTGCGTCGCGACCGCGGCGCGCAGCTCGGCCAGGCCGCCGGCGTCGGTCGGTCGAACCCCGAGAAAGTCGCACCCGCCCGGGACACAGGCGCGCGGCAGGACGAGGACGCGCTCCGTCATTGGGCTCAGTCTATCGGCGGTTTGTAAGGCGCCTCGCAAGGTAGCGGCGGTATCGTCCTGCTCACCAGACCATCCCATTCATCATCGCACCGCCCAGACCGGTCCAATCTGCGGTGACACCGATCACCAGACGAGGCTCGCAACGATGGTCATGGGGTCCCGCTGGTACTAGAGTACCGGCCCTGCACCAGGAGTACCCGAGCACATTTCAGGGGGCCGTCCTCGCCGTCGCCAGCGCGCGGGGGACCACCCGACATCGTGCCCACCATGTCGGACACAGCCACTTCAACCCGATCCTCCAATCGCCTCAGACGATCTCGTCGGGGGCAATCGCTGCTCGAGCTCGCGATCGTCCTGCCGCTGCTCCTGGTGCTGACCGGGGGGATCGTCCAGATCGGGACGGTGATCGCGACGAAGCACACCCTGATCCAGATCGGGCGCGACGTTGGCCGCTGGGCGGCGACACAGGAAGCGGCAGACTGTGCGGACTTCGGAACGCAGGCCCCGTCGCCCATCGCCGTTCGTGCCGACGAGATCGCGATCCAGTCCGATCTGATGGGCTATTCGGCGACTTCGTGGCAGGCGGCCTTCAAGACGCACGGATACGGCCCCATGCCCACCGACCCACCGGACGGACCGGGCGTCGAGGTCTCGTGGCTGAAGGTCGGCGCCGCCGAGTGCCCGCCGGATGACAGTACGACGGCTGCATACGTCACCGTGCGACTGGCCCACGATGCTCCGGTGCTCGTCCCCGGGATGGATCTGATCCTGGCAATCCTGCCCGGCCTCGGCAGCGACGGCGCGCTTCTGATCACCACCTCCGCCCAGTTCCGAATGGAGCCCCAGGCGGAGCCTGCGGAGGCTGGACCATGACCGCACGGATGCGCCACAGCGCCACGGCGGGACAGGCAATGGTCGAGTTCGCAATGACCGTCGGCCTCTTCCTCCTCGTCATTGGGGGGCTGATCCAGTTTGCCGCGATTCTGTGGAGCCAGAACACCATCAACCAGGTCGCCCGCGACACCGCCCGTTGGGCTGTGACGCAGTCAATTGTGCCGTGCGACTCCGCGGCCACCCGTCAAGCGGTTGCCACCACGGCGAACACGCTTGCCGACCACTGGTCCCTTGTCGCTCACTCCTCCTGGAGCTCGGCCTCCGACATCAGCTCGGTCGCACCTTCCGGGGTCGGGGTCGACTGGGACATCGTCGACCCCCCCGTGGGTATGACCATCGATCCCCAGACCGACTGTCCAGCCTCAGATAACCGCCTTGCCTGGGTGGTGACCGTCCGGGTGAACCACACCGTGCCGATCTTCGTGCCTGGGCTGCAGTTCGTCGCATCCGGATGCGGTGCCCCGGGCTTCTGTATCTCATCGACCGCCGAGCTGCGCGTGGAACCGAAGAGGCCACAATGACTCTCGCACGACGACCGCTCCGCCAGCCCGTCCGGCGCGGACAGATCCTGCCCCTCACCGCGTTCATGATGGTGTTCCTCATCGGAATGACTGCACTTGCCATCGACGTGAGTGCCGCCTACCTCACCGAGCGCTGGGAGCGCAGCGTCGCGGACGCTGCTTCCCTGGCGGGTGCGCAGAGCCTGCAGATTCCGGGTACGCGGCTGCCGCCGGGCGACGCCGAGCGGAACGCTGCGCGCGCCAACGCGATGCGCGTCCTGGAGACCCAGCTCGGCGGGACCCCCGGCGCCGGAGACTGCTATGCGTCGACTGGCTGCGAGTTGACCGGCACGCCGTACCGGGTATCGGTCCAGACACCATCACCAAGCTGCGTGGACTGTGCCCCGGGGCGAGCGGTCCAGGTGAGCATCTGGCAGCCAACGTTCGGCCTGACGTTCGGTCGCATCTTCGGCGACTCCAGCTGGACGGTTCGCTCGACGTCCGTCGCTGGCATGGTCATCGCACCGCAGTACGGGATCGTCACCCTCCGTCCGTCAGCCCTGCGACCGAACGACAGCGACGCCAACTACGCTGACCTGACGGTGACCGGCGGCAGCAAGGTCATGCTCGACGGCGCCGACATCGCGGTGAACTCCAATGCCACCTGCTCCGGTGCGTCATCCGGCTCCGAAATCATCGTGGACACGGCCGCCGGCTTCGACATTCATCACTACGGAGCGGGGGCGTATTGGACCAGTCCTCCGGGTGAGTGCCTCAACCCGCCTCCCGGCTACCAGGTCACGACGCTCGTCGAGGACCCCAAGTACCCGATTCCGCAACGAGGTGCCTCCACACCCATCTATCCCCAATTGACGGACGCCATCGAAACCGATGACACGATCTGCGACGCGGAGCAGGCGCTCGTACCAGCCACGTATCGTGAGTTGAAGACCAACGCTCAGATCAACGATCCCGCCCAGGTGGACGTGATCTGCTACAAGCCAGGCATTTACTGGAGCAACCTGACCGTCTCGAGCCCGTCATCGGGGCTCCCGACCGTCGCGTTGCTCCTGCCAGGCGTGTACTACTTTGACGCTGGCGTCGAGGTCAGCTCGACGCTCATCGGCGGCTATGTTGCGGACCAGCCCGGCGTCGCTCTCGTCTTTCTGGAAGCGAAGAACTCCAGTGGAGTTCCCGGCCAGTTCGTCACGAAGACGAACACGTCGCTGGTTGCGCTCAACTTCGGAGACGCCTACTGCCCAGGCACCAGCTGTCCTGGCGGTAAGTGGGCGAAGCCAGCCGACGGTCCTGCGGGGCCCGTGCAGACACCGCCACCGCATCCGTCTCTCCTGACGGTGATGGTCGTCCCGGACGCCACGTGCGTCGTGGAATCGCCGCCACCGTCCGCCTGCAAGGAGAACGACAACCAGACGCTCAAGCTGACCGGCGGAGGCAACATCTTCCTCGCCGGTGTCCAGTACGCACCCAGCGACAACGCGACCCTCACGGGTGGCTCCGGCCAGGAGTCGGACGTCGGTGCATTCTGGGCCTGGACCCTGGAATTCAACGGCGGCACGACCTTCAACCTCAGTAGCTTCAAGCCTCAGTCCGCAGGCGTCCTGCGCATCGATCCTGCCTGTTCGCCCACCGAGACCTGTACCCCGTAGCGCAACCTCGAGCGGGCGGTACCTTCGTCCCGTTGCGAACCGGGCGTGGCCGGTCGCAACATGCCCGCATGCAGAACCGACGGTGGGGCCGACGGCTCCTGGTGGCCGGAATCTGGGCGATGGCGATGTCCACGTGGGGCTCGATCGGCCATCACCTCTTCGGCATGCCGGATCTCGGTCCACTCCTGATCGTGATCGCCGTTGCCGTGGTGCTTGCCTGGCCGATGCCAACCCGCCATCGCGCGGAGGCAAGGCCGGCGTCAGCTATACCGGCTGAACGGGCCCATCCTTCGCGAGCCTGAGGGCGATCTCGACAGCTTCGCGTGGATTGCGCGTGCGATGCAGGCGGGGGCCGCCCAGGCGATGCTCCGACTCGATTCGCCAGGAGCTCAGCGTCACCACGTGACGCCCCATCCGCAGGGCCAGGCCGATCTCAGACAGCGTGCCGTGGCGACCACCGACGGCCACGACCGCATCGGCGGCGGTGACGACAACGAGGTTGCGCATCACGCCGAGGCCGGTCGCGATCGGGATGCGCACGAACTCGTTCGCCTCGGACGCATCGGCGCCGGGCAGGAAGCCGATCGTATCGCCGCCGGCGCCCAGCGCCCCACGTGAGGCGGCTCGCATGACCCCGCCGAGGCCACCGGTGATGACGGTGGCGCCGCCGCGAGCGAGCAGCTGACCAACCTCTTCGGCCGCCTCGAGCAGCCGATGCGCGTCGGGGCCGCGCGGGTCACCGTCGCCGATGACAGCCACGAACGGCGGGCGCGCCACGGCCGGACGGTCAGACATGGGCGGCGGGGCCGAGACGGAGCGCCGCGACGCCCTGGTCCACGGCGACCCGGAGGTCGCGGCGCAGGGCCCCGTCGATCGGCACCGACACGAACAGCCGCCACGCCTCGTACATCGGTCAGGACAGGCGCTCGTCCACGATGGGCAGGAGCTCATCGAGCGAGGCGATGACAGGCACGCCGTCGGGAACCATATCGGCACGATACCGCCCGGCCCGATCGATGAGCACCGCGCCGATGCCCACGCCGCGCGCCCCCTCGACATCGGCGTCCACGTGATCCCCGACATGGATCACCGATGCGGGGTCGACATCGGCCTTGTGGAGCGCCCATTCGAAGATGCGCGGGTGGGGCTTCTCGAAACCAATGCGGGCGCTGGCGGCGATGAAGTCGAAGTGGCGGACGAGGTCGAGTGCATGAAGCAGCTCGGGAAGGTTCCAGACCCAGTTGCTCACCGCCCCGACGATGAGGCCACGCTTCTGGAGCGCCTCCAACACCGGGTAGGCATCGGGAAAGATGTGCCAGTGACTCGTCACCATGAAGAGCTCGCTGAGCCGCCGATAGAACGCCTCCGGCATCGGTTGCAGCCCGAGCTCCGCGATCGCGGCGGCGTCGATCGCCACCGTCCGCTGGAAGCTGGTCTCCTCGGTCGGCTCGAAGCCGCCCTCCATCCCCCATCCCCCGTGGTGGTAGGCGGCGCGCAGAGCGGCATGCAGCTCGTCGATGTCGACCTTGACGCTGAACTCCTCGAAGGCCATGGCGTACACGTGCTCCCACGAGGGGTTCGGGCGCATCAGCGTGTCACCGACATCGAGGAAGACCGCACGCAGCGCCCGACCGTCAGTACTCACAACATTCCAAGCCTATCGCAGCCCATGGATCGACGGGTCGAGGGCCATCCATGGCAGAAGCCAGCCAAGCCGAGACGCGTCAGGCCGCGGACACGCCCATCGAGTGCAGGATGCCGTAGATCTCGGTCCGATAGCGAATGCCCGAGGAGTGGCGCGAGAGCCACAGAACGTAGTCCGGGTCTCGTCGGGCGAGGTCGCGCAGGCTCCAGCCGAGGTAGCGCCCGAACGTGAGCACGCTTCCCGGAGCGGCCGATGCCGGCGGGGGCATCGGTCCCGGTCGGGAGGCGCCCGAGTCGCCGGTCGCGGTCCGGCGCACGCCCCGGTCGTGCGCGGTGCGCGCCTCCGGGTCGCGCAGGAGCGCATACGCGCGATTCAGGTCGGCCATCTTCTGCGCCGCGCGGCGCGTGGCGTCACGGTCGGGGTGGTACTTGAGGGCGAGCGCCCGATAGGCCGCGTGGACGACCTCGTGGTCGGCGGCTGGGACGATCTGGAGCACCGCGTAGGGGTCGAAGCTCGGCCCGGACGTCATGCGAGCGACGTTCTCAGTCGCTGTACAGCCGTTCCTCGATCAGCTTCTCGGCTGTAATCCGCCCGGTGGGATCGAAGCAGCTGTACTCGAAGAGCTTCTCGTACTCGAGGTCGACGTTGTCCTGCCCGCCGCGGTTCTTCTCGATGGAGGCCACGACCCAGTCGCGGTAGCGCTGCGCCTGGTACGGGTTGAACTCGATGTTGACCTTGGCGACGATGTGGTACTTGTCGTTCAGGATGAGGATGATGTCGGACTCGTAGTTGATCGCCGACGAGCCACGCAGGTGGTGGTTGCGCAGGCGCTTCGCCTTCAGTCCCTCACGGTCGGCCGCGACGATCGCCACGACCGGCACACCCTCGGCCAGCGCGATGTCCTTGAGGCCCGACACGATCCGCGTGACCTTCTCCTCCTCTGTCGGCGGCTCGGGGAGGACGGGCACCTTCTGCAGGTAATCGACGAACAGGACGAGGCGCCGCTCGTCATCCGAGCCACGGTGCTCGCGGACGAGCGCGCGGAGGTTGTCGATCGTCGAGTGGGTGGCGGTGCCGCGCATGAGGAAGAGGTTCGAGCCGTAGCGCGCGATCCGCTCGAGCGACGGGCGCAGGCGCGGGTTGGCGCCGAGCTTGGCGGCGGTGCCGGTCTCGGCCGAGGTCGTGTACGAGCCGATGACCTCCTTCTTGACGTCCTGGATCTTCACCGCGCCGCTCTTCTTCGGCAGGTGGGCGAGCGCCGACTCCATTGCGACCATGCGCTGGATCAGGTACTCCTCGTCGTGCTCGAAGCAGACGTACAGGACGGTGGCCTGCCCGGATGCCGCCATGTTGCGCGCCATCTGCAGCGCCATCGTCGTCTTGCCCTGCCCCTGCGCACCGCCGATGAGCATCAGCTCGCCGGGTCGGAGTCCGCCGCCGATCGTCTTGTCCATCGGCACGAAGCCGGTTGCGATCGGGACGAGGTCGTCGATGCTACCCGCGGCCACACGCTCGTTCAGGCTCGTGAGCACGTCGAGCGCGGAGCGCGGCTGGAGCGTGCCGTCGGCGGCTTCGAGCTTCCAGTCGGCCTTCTCCTGCTCAGGCTTGGCGATCGGCTCTTCGATCATGTCGTTGATGTGCTCCTCGGTGCTCAGGCTCGTTGACGGTGCGCGGGCGAGGTGCTCTGGCGCAACACGCGCGGCGAGTATATGGCCCACCTCCTAGGCCACCAATGGCCCGATTGGGCTACTCCGACACCGACTCGAACGGCGATCCCACGCTGGCCGAGCACGGCGCTCCCCGGATCGGACTACGCCGGCTGCGGTGCCGGACCGCGGCGACGCCGCCGGCCGCCCTCGTCGGATTCGGCCCCAGGCTCGAGATCGGGCTCCGCGTCGTCGGTGGTCGACTCCGCGCGGATGCGCTTCGGCGTCGGGCCCCCGGACCGCGGCGGAACGATTCCCTCGAAGAGCGACTCGAACTCCTCGCTCTCGATCGTCTCCTTCTCGACGAGCAGCGCGGCGAGCCGATCGAGCACGTCACGATGCTTCGTCAGGGCCACCTTCGCCCGTGCGAACCCGTTGTCGATGATCGCGCGCACCTCGGCGTCGATCTTCGCGGCGACCTCGTCCGAGTAGTTGCGCTGCTCGCTGATCTCGCGACCGAGGAAGACCATCTCCTCCTTCTTGCCGAAGGCCAGCGGACCGAGCTTCTCGCTCATGCCGTACTGGGTCACCATCGCTCGGGCGAGGCTCGTCGCCTTCTCGATGTCGTTCGAGCTGCCCGTCGTCGTGTCGCCGAAGACGATCGTCTCGGCCACGTTGCCGCCGAGCATTCCGGCAATCTTGTCCTCGAACTCGGTCTTCGAGTGGAGGTACCGATCCTCCTGCGGGAGGCTCATCGTGTAGCCGAGGGCCATGCCGCGGCTGACGATCGTGACCTTCGTGACGGGGTCGCACTTCGGAAGGATGCGCTGCACGACGGCATGACCGCCCTCGTGGTAGGCGATGATCTCCTTCTCCTCCTCGCTGATGATCCGGCTCCGGCGCTCGGGACCCGCGATGACGCGGTCGATCGCCTCGTTGAACTCGTCGTTGCCGACCGACTTCTTGTTCCGGCGCGCGGCGAGGATGGCCGCCTCGTTGACGAGGTTCGCCAGGTCGGCGCCCGAGAAGCCGGGCGAGCGACGCGCGATGGCCTCGATGTCGACCGTCTTGTCGAGGGGCTTGCCCTTGATGTGGACGTTGAGGATCTCTCTTCGGCCCTTGATGTCCGGGCGGTCGAGGACGACCTGGCGGTCGAACCGGCCAGGCCGGAGGAGCGCTGGGTCGAGCACGTCCGGCCGGTTCGTGGCCGCGACGACGATCACGTTCGTGTTCGTGTCGAAGCCGTCCATCTCGACGAGGATCTGGTTCAGCGTCTGCTCGCGCTCGTCGTGCGAGCCACCGAGGCCGGCGCCGCGCTGGCGGCCGACGGCGTCGATCTCGTCGACGAAGACGATGCACGGCGAGTTGCGCTTCGCCTGCTCGAACAGGTCGCGCACGCGCGACGCGCCGACGCCGACGAACATCTCGACGAACTCGGAGCCGCTGATGCTGAAGAACGGCACGCCCGCCTCGCCGGCCACGGCGCGCGCGAGGAGCGTCTTGCCGGTGCCGGGCGGGCCGACGAGGAGCACGCCGCGCGGGATCCGCGCGCCGAGCGAGTTGAACTTCTCCGGGTACTTCAGGAACTCGACGACCTCGGTCAGCTCCTGCTTCGCCTCGTCGACGCCGGCAACGTCGTTGAAGGTGACGACCGTCTTGTTGCCGAGGAACATCCGGGCGCGGCTCTTCCCGAAGCTCATCGCCTGGTTATTCGTGCCCTGCGCCTGGCGCATCATGAAGAAGATGAATCCGCCGATGAGCAGGACCGGCAGGAGCGCGGTGATGATGAGCGTGAGGATGCCGCCGGCCGCGCTGGGCTGGATGTAGTCGTACTTCAGGCCGCCGCAGTCGGCGCCCGCCGCCTGGCAGACCTCGTCGCGGTAGTTGATGTCGGGTGACCCGATCGTCGTCGTCCGCTCCTGCGCCTCGCCGGCGAGCTGGACGGTGAGGGTCGTGCCCTCCTGGGTGATCGTCTGGACGCGACCCGCGGCCGCATCGTCGAGAAGCTCGCTGTACGTGTACGACTCGCTGGCAGTGCCGTCGCTCATGAATGTCCACAGGACGGCCAGTCCGAAGACGGCCAGGACGACGAGCACGACGCTGTTGCGAACGATGCGACTGGTCAAGGTGGTCTACTTTCGCCTCCGTGCGACCGGCGGCCGGCCCGCGCCCGCCACCGACCCACGGCAAATGCACGCCGCAGGCCGAGCCAGTATAGGTGCCGCCGAAGGGCCGAACAAACGTCCCGCTTTCGTCCGCACCGCACCAGTCATACGTGCCGGATGACCGATCGGCTCATTCGGATGTCGTCGGCGTCTGCACGTGCAACCGCGCAGGGGTCGCGGCCCGCCTCATTCAACTCGGATGCGCCGCTGTCTGACCGATGCGAACCGACCCCCGCCCAGCTCGATCCGCAGTCCGCCGCGGGTGCCTTCGGCCGCCTCCAGGAGCGCCTCGAGGCGCTCGGCGCTCGGTGCCGGATCACCGATCGCCAGGCGGAGGACGCGTCGCCCGAGCGCGGGACCGGGCGACTCGTGCCAGTCGATCGCACCGTCCGCCGTTCTCCGCCGTGCCAGCTCGGCCGCGGCGATCTCGTCGAGCAGCGCGTCGTCGCCGGCCGCGAGCCGCGCGAACTGACCGATCCGGTCCACGGCCCCCGGGCGCATGTCCTCGAGCAGCGGCAGCAGCTCACCGCGCACCCGGTTACGCAGGAAGGCTGGGTCGTCGTTCGACGGATCGAGGCAGTAGTCGATCCCGGCGGCGTCGAGCAGGGCCCGCAGGCTCGCGCGCCGCTCGCCGAGCAGCGGGCGGACAACGCGCCCGCGGCGCGGCGGGATCCCTCGCACACCGCCCAGGCCGCTGCCGCGCAGGAGGTTGATGAGCACCGTCTCGGCCGCGTCGTCGGCAGTGTGGGCCGTCGCGATGAGCGATCCTTCGGGAGCCACGGCGTCGAAGAAACGATAACGAGCATCGCGTCCGGCCTCCTCGAGCGAGCGGCCCCCGGCACGCGCCATGGCGGCGACGTCGGTGCGGCGCGTCTCGGCCGGCAGGCCCAGGGCGGCGGCGGCATCGGTCACGAAGGTGGCATCGGCCGCGCTCTCGTCGCGAAGGCCGTGGTCGAGGTGCGCGACGGTGAGCCGCCAGCGACGCGCATCGGTCCCGGTCAGGTGGGCGGCCGCGTGGAGCAACGCCATCGAGTCGGGGCCCCCGGAGACGGCGAGCACGAGGTGGGCATCGTCCGGGACACCAAGCGCATCGGCGCCGCGTGCCAGCATCGTCGCCAGCTCGTCGAGCGGCGATGGGTTGGTAGCGGAGGGCGGATTCGAACCACCGGCCAAGGGCTTATGAGTCCCCTGCTCTGCCACTGAGCTACTCCGCCACGCGATTCATGCCCGCCTCAACGATCGGCTCGTCGAGAGAGCACGCTTCGAGAATACCGGACAGCCCGTCGACGCGGCAACCCGAGAAGCGGTGGCATGCCCGCGAGGGCCCGGGTGTAGAATGGATGGCGATATCCGTCGCCGGCACGGCGACTGCATGCGGAACAACAACTTGACCGCGGAAGCCGACTCCGGGCATCGCGCCCGCGACGCGCGGCCGGTCGACTCACATAGCCGACCCCACCGCCAGGGTGGCCCGGGCCGGACGTAAGGAGGAGACCCGTGGCACTCGCCCAGCGCCGCACCCCCGCGACGAGCATCGAGGCAACGTACCGCAACCTGTCGACCGCCGAGCTTTACGAGCACGCCGTGCGGAACGGTGAGGGAGTCATCTCTGCGCACGGCTCGCTCGTCGTGCGGACCGGCGAGCACACCGGGCGCTCGCCGCAGGACAAGTTCCTCGTCCGCGAGCCGAGCAGCGCGAAGAAGATCTGGTGGGGCCCGGTCAACCAACCGATCAGCGAGGAGCACTACGATCGCCTCCGCACCCGCCTGCTGAAATATCTCGCCGATCGGCCCATCTACAGCCAGGACCTCTACATCGGCGCCCATCCGGAGCACCGTCGAAGCCTGCGCGTGACGACCGAGACCGCCTGGGCCAGCATCTTCGCCCGCAACCTCTTCCGTCGGCCGCCGCTCGCCGACCTCGAGGGCTTCAAGCCGAACTTCACGATCCTCGACGTCCCCTCCTTCAAGGCCGATCCGGACGCCGAGGGCGTCCGCTCCGAGACGGCGATCCTCCTCCACCTCGAGCGGATGGAGATCATCATCGTCGGCACCGAGTACGCCGGCGAGATCAAGAAGTCGGCCTTCACGGTCATGAACTACCTCCTCCCGGATGAGGCGGCCCTGCCGATGCACTCATCGGTCAACGTCGGCAAGAACGACGACCCGGCGCTCTTCTTCGGCCTCTCCGGCACCGGCAAGACGACCCTCTCCGCCGACCCGGATCGCTCGCTCATCGGCGACGACGAGCACGGCTGGGGCGCCGACGGCCTCTTCAACTTCGAGGGCGGCTGCTACGCGAAGACGATCCGCCTGTCGCCGATGTACGAGCCCGACATCTTCGCCACGACCCGCCGCTTCGGCACGATCCTCGAGAACGTCGACCTCGACGAGGCGACCCGCGAGCTGAACCTCGACTCGGAGCGCTTCACCGAGAACACGCGCGGGGCGTACCCGCTCGACTTCATCGGCAACTCGGATCCGACCGGGATGACGACCCACCCGAAGAACGTCGTCTTCCTGACCGCCGACGCCTTCGGCATCCTGCCGCCGATCAGCCGCCTCACGCGCGAGCAGGCGCAGTATCACTTCATCAGCGGCTACACCGCGAAGCTGGCCGGCACCGAGATCGGCGTCACCGAGCCGCGCGCGACCTTCTCTGCGGGCTTCGGCGCGCCATTCCTCCCGCGTCACCCCGGGGAGTACGCCGCCATGCTCGCCGAGCGCCTCGAGCAGCACGGCGTGCCGGTCTGGCTCGTGAACACCGGCTGGACCGGCGGCCCGTTCGGCACCGGCGAGCGCATGTCGATCGACCACACGCGGACGATGGTGCGCGCCGCGCTGAACGGAGAGCTGAACGACGTCGAGTACGAGACGGATCCGGTCTTCGGCGTCGAGGTCCCGACCTCCGTGCCCGGGGTGCCGTCCGCGGTTCTCCGGCCACGGGACACCTGGCCCGACCCGGCCGCCTACGACGCGAAGGCGCGCGAGCTGGCCTCGATGTTCGTCGAGAACTTCGCCGACTACGCCGACGGCGTCTCCGAGGAGGTCCGCGCCGCGGGTCCGCGCATCACGGGATAGGCCGCCGGGTGCCCTAGGACCGCGGCCCGAAGAAGAGGTCGATCCACTGCTCCAGCAGCGGCTTCGGCGCATCACGCAGGACGAGCCGATCCGGTAGCGGCTGCTCGGCGCCGGCTGGGATGATGAGGACCTGCTCCCCGGCCTCGCCGAGGTTCGCGAGCCGGCGCGCCTCCATGCCGACGTACGCCTCGCTCTGAAGGTACTCGAGCTCACGCTGGAGCCTGGCGTTCTCCTCCTCGACCGCGGCGATCTGCGCCTCGACCGCGGACGCATGCAGGCCGATCTCCCAGTTCGCATAGACCTGCCGCCCGAACTGCACGGCGAGCAGCGTCCCGACGATGAGGAGCACGAGCAGCCAGGCCAGCCCGCCACGCGACGCCGGCAGGCGAACGCGGCGGCGCACGCGGGCCGGAGGTGGCGCGTCGGCGCTGGCCTCGCTCCCGGTCATCGCCGCGAAGTCTAGCGACCGCGAGCGCGCGGTGCGCGAGCGTGACAGCCGAGCTGTCGCATCGGTCCATGAGCGTGCGAGCCGATGTGCTAGATTCGCCGATGCGAACGTTTGTTCGATTTGGATCGACCCCACGAGCTGGAGGAGCCGATGCTGACCGCCCCGCCCGCCAACGCCGACGAGGCGATCGCCGCCCTCCTCGCGGACCCCGCCGTCGCGCCGCTCGTCGCGGCCCACCGCGAGCTCGAGCCGCGCCCGCCGAGGCATGCGCCGTGGCCGGCCGGGCTCGACACGCGGGTCGTCGCGGCATTGCGGGGGCGCGGGATCGAGGCGCCGTACACGCACCAGGCAGCCGCGTACGCCGCGGCGAGCGCGGGACGCAACGTCGTCGTCGTCACGCCGACGGCATCGGGCAAGACGCTCTGCTACAACCTGCCGGTCCTCGACGCGATCGCGAAGAACGACGCGGCCCGGGCGCTCTACCTCTTCCCGACGAAGGCCCTCGCCGCGGACCAGCTCGTCGAGCTGCGCGCGCTCGCCGACGCGGCCGAGATCGGCCTGAAGACGCACACGTACGACGGCGACACGCCCGCGAACGTGCGCAGCGTCGTGCGCGCCGCCGGGCAGGTCGTCATCACGAACCCGGACATGCTCCACGCGGCCATCCTTCCGCACCACACGAAGTGGTTCAAGCTCTTCGAGAACCTCGAGTACGTCGTCATCGACGAGCTGCACACGTACCGCGGCCTGTTCGGCAGCCACGTCGCCAACGTCATCCGCCGCCTGCGTCGGATCTGCAACCACTACGGCGCCGACCCGGTCTTCATCTGCGCGTCGGCCACGATCGCCAACCCGCGCGAGCTGGCCGAGCGGATCCTCGAGGCGGAGGTCGAGCTGGTCGACGACAACGGCGCGCCGTCGGGCCGCAAGCACGTCGTCATCGTCAACCCGCCGGTCGTCAACCCGCAGCTCGGCATCCGCAGCAGCGCGCTGCTCACCGCCCAGAAGCTGGCACAACGCCTCATCCGCGACGGGGTGCAGACGATCGCCTTCGCCCGCTCGCGGACCGCGGTCGAGATCCTGACGACCTACCTGCGCGAGGCGATCCCGGCGCCGCCCGGCCATCCATCCCCCATCGCCGGCTACCGCGGCGGCTACCTCCCGAACGAGCGACGCGAGATCGAGCGCGGCCTGCGCGACGGCCGTATCCGCGGCGTCGTCGCGACGAACGCCCTCGAGCTCGGGATCGACATCGGCGGCCTCGACGCCGCGATCAGCGTCGGCTACCCCGGCACGATCGCATCGACCTGGCAGCAGATGGGACGCTCCGGTCGCCGGGCGGGCACGAGCCTCAGCGTCATGGTCGCCAGCTCGGCGCCTATCGACCAGTTCCTCGCCACGCACCCCGACTACTTCTTCGATCGCTCGCCGGAGCACGGTCGGATCAACCCGGACAACCTGCACCTCCTCCTCGACCACCTGAAGGCGTCGGCCTTCGAGCTGCCCGTGCCGGCGGCCGAGCGCTTCGGCCTGCCCGAGACGCCGATGCTGCTCGAGGTCCTCGAGGAGGACGGCTTCCTGCGGAGGGCCGGCGACGATCGGTACTACTGGAGCCAGGAGAACTTCCCCGCATCGGCCTTCAGCCTGCGATCCGCGGCGCAGGAGAACGTCGTGATCATCGACGAGACCGGGGACCGGCCGCGGGTCATCGGCGAGGTCGACCTCTTCGCCGCGCCGATGCTCGTCCACGAGCAGGCGATCTACATCCACGCCGGGCGCCAGTTCCACGTCGACCGCCTGGACTGGGACGAGCGCAAGGCGTACGTGCGTGCCGTCGACGTCGACTACTACACCGATGCCGACCTCGGGGTGACGCTCAAGGTGCTCGACGCGTTCGAGGAGCTGCCCGGGGCCGATGACGCGCTGCGCGCGCACGGCGAGGTGATGGTCGCCTGGCACGCGACGCTGTTCAAGAAGATCAAGCTCCACACCCACGAGAACGTCGGCTGGGGCCCCATCACCCTGCCCGAGCAACAGATGCACACCACCGGCGCCTGGATCGTG
>CAZKFP010000050.1:0-15068 GCA_964552085.1 uncultured Steroidobacteraceae bacterium | reverse complement strand
CGAGCGCGTCGGCCTCCAGGCCGAGCGCGGCCCGCGCCGCGGTACGGCGCGAGGCGTCGGCGGGGCGCAGGCGCTCGAGGTCGACCGGGAAGTGGTAGCGCTCCATCCGCGCCGGCTCGACGCCGAGGCTTCGCAGCCGCGCCTCGGTCTCGCTCCCGGCGGTGAGGACGCGGTCGACGAGGCGCAGGCAGAGCCGGTGGAGGAGCCAGACCGATCCGCGCAGCAGCGGCTTCATGAGTCGATCGCGCCGCCGGGGGAGCTGGAGGCGCTCGTGCCAGAAGTAGTCGGAGGCGACGGCGACCGCGCTGCCGTGCTCCATGAGCAGGACCGGCGTTCCCGTCAGGCGACCGGCGAGGGCGGTGGCGGCACCGGTTGCGAGCGAGTCCTGCGGCAGCAGCACGGCCCGGCCCGGCCGGCGGGCGGCCCGCACGGCGGCGACGAGGGTGCGGAGCGCGTAGATCCAGATGGCGGGGAAGCGCATCGGCCCGCCGAAGCGACCGCCGGTGACGGTCAGCGGCTGCTCGATCGAGACGCTGTCGGGACCGTGACTGATGACCTCGACCTGCCCGGACGGCTCGAGGCGCCGCCAGAACTCGCGCATCACGGTCAGCGTGCCACCGCTGGCCAGGGCGTTGACGACGAAGACGTAGCGGACCGGGGGCGGACGGCTCACGGCCCGCACTATACCCAGCCCTCTTGGCGCGCCGGGGTTGCGTCCGGTCACTGGGCCATCGGTCGGGCGTGCCGCGAACGATGGGGCCATAGGCGTGTGCCGGGACGCTCCATAGCATCACTGCTGTGCGGGTGTCCTGTGCCCGCCGCCTCCCGTAGCCCAGAGGAACCACTTGTTGCGAGACCGAGCCGGAGCCGCCTTCACCGCCGCCATCATCCTCGTCGCGTCCTTCATGGTCGCGTCACCCGCGCCGGCCGCGGCCGCCGGGGAGAAGGTCGCGGTCATCGTCGGCCCCGTCGGGGGACTTACGAACATGTACCGTTCCATGGCCGACCAGGTCGCGAATGCCGCGACCGCGGCCGGAGCGAACGTCGTGAAGGTCTACTCGCCGTCGGCCACCTGGCCGAACGTCAAGGCCGCCGTGAACGGCGCGAACGTCATCGTCTACTTCGGTCACGGCAGCGGCTACCCGAATCCGTACGGCTCGACGCAGCTGACCGACCGCGCGAACGGCTGGGGCCTGAACACCTCGACGACGAACGGCGACGCCGACAGCTGGTCCGCCGGCACGCTCGTCTACTGCGGCGAGCGCGTGCTCCTCGGCGCGCTGACGAGCGGCGATGACGCGGCGAGGCAGGCGTACTGCGGCGGCACGTCGAACGACGGCATCAGCCCCGCGCCCGGCTTCACGATGGTCTACGCCCAGGCCCACTACGCGCCCGGCTTCGGGGAGCGCTACGTCCAGTCGACACCGCAGACGACGCTGAACGAGGCCCAGCAGCGCGCGCGCAACTACTCGCGCCCGATCCTCGCCCTCGGAGGCACGTTCTTCGCCACCGCGTACGGGGATGCTGACGACATCACCACGCGGCTGCTCACCCAGCCCGGGTCGCGGTACGGCGACATCTTCGCGCAGGGTGCCGGATACAGCCCGTCCACGCTGACCGACTTCGCGCATCCGGACGTCGGCGGCGCTCGCGTCTGGGTGCAGCGCACGGTGATCAGCGGCCTGCACTTCGGCGAGCCGGACTACTGGTACGCCTTCGCCGGTGATCCGAACCGCACGCCAGGCGGGGCCGCTCCCACGGGCGGGCCTGACATGGAGCGCCTTGCCGGAGCGGACCGATACTCCACCGCGGCAGCGATCAGTGCCTCCAGCTTCAACCCCGGCGTCGCGGTCGCGTACGTCGCCACCGGCTCGAACTTCCCCGACGCTCTCGCCGCCGGCGCGGCGGCCGCCGCTCGTGGCGGCCCGGTCCTGCTCGTGACGAGCACGAGCCTGCCGTCGGCGACGGTCGCCGAGCTCAACCGCCTGCGCCCGCAGACGATCAAGGTCGTGGGCGGATCGAGCGTCGTCTCGGACGGCGTCCTCAACGCCCTGCGCGGGTATGCCACGAGCGGCGTCGCCGAGCGCGTCGCCGGTGCGAACCGCTTCGCGACCGCGGCCCAGATCAGCCTGAACACGTTCGGCCCCGGCGTGCCGGTCGCGTATATCGCCACCGGCAAGAACTTCCCCGATGCCCTCGCCGGCGTGGCCGCCGCGGGCGCCACCGGCGGACCGATCCTCCTCACCCAGCCGACCGAGCTGCCGGCCGAGACGGCCGCCGAGCTCAGCCGCCTGCGACCGGGCCGCATCGTCGTCCTCGGCGCCGCCGGCGTCGTCTCGGATTCGGTCGTCGGGGCCCTGCAGGGCCACACGGCAGGCGGCGTCACGCGCCAGGCGGGATCGGATCGGTACGCGACGGCCGTGGCCGTGTCGGGCGCGACGTTCGGTGGTGCCACCACCGTCTTCATCGCGACCGGTGCAACATTCCCTGACGCGCTCGGCGGCGGGCCCGTCGCCGGAGCGCTGCCCGGACCGCTCCTTCTCGTCCCGGCGGGTGGCGTGCCCTCGAGCGTCGCCGCCGAGCTCCAGCGCCTGGATCCCGACCGGATCGTCATCCTCGGCGGCACCGGCGCCGTCTCGGCGGGCGTCGCGTTCCAGATCCAGCTCCTCCTGTCCGACTGACGCGGCCCGGGCGTCCGGGTGGCCCAGAGGTACCATTGGGCGGAAGGCTGCGGACCGGTAGCGTGCGGTGCGGTCAAGGCCGCGCACGTACGTACCACAGGACACCGATGCCGCTGAACCGTCGCTTCCGCCTCCCCACCACGCTGGCGCTTGCCGCCGCCCTCCTCGTGGCGCCGATGCCCGCCGCCGCGGCCGAGCCGAACCTCGGCGAGTCCGTCACGCTGTCCGACGGCACCGTCCTGCCGCCGATGCCGGCCGAGCAGGTCACGCCGAGCGCGCAGTCGGAGATGCTCGCCGAGCACGCCGGCGTCGCCACCGCCGGCATCGAGGAGGTCGAGATCGCCGTCGCGGACGACGAGCTCGCGGTCCAGGCGGCGAACCCGATCATCCTGTCCGAAGGCGGCGTCGCCGGCCCCGGTGGCCCGCTTCCGAACGGCCTGCGCCGCGAGGTCCTCGGCTTCCTGCCGTACTGGAAGCTCGACGCCACGACGCGCGCCAGCCTTCGCCTCGACCTCGTCTCGACGATCGCGTACTTCAGCATCGGTGTGCAGTCGAACGGGTACCTGGCTCGTGGCGCGGCCTCCACGCCGACCGTCGGCTGGAGCAACTGGACGTCGCCTGCGATGACCGAGCTCATGAACGCCGCACATGCCCGCGGCGTGAAGGTCGTGCCGACGATCACGATGATGGCGTGGAACGGCGACTACACCGACATGTCGACGCTCCTGAACAGCTCGACGTACCGGGCCCGTCTCGTCAGCGACGTCGTCACGATCATCAGGGACCGCGGCGCCGACGGCGTCAACGTTGACTTCGAACCGGTCCCCTCGGGCCTGCGCTCGCAGTTCACCGGCTTCATCCGCGAGCTGAAGGCGGGGCTCGTGGGGGCGGGCGTGGGCTCGTACCTGACGGTGGACACGATGGCCGGGGCCGCCAGCTGGGCAACCGGCTACGACGTCGTCGGCCTCACGGCCGCCGGGGCGGCCGATGCCCTCATGGTCATGGCCTACGACTTCAGCTACGCCGGCTCGGCACGCGCCGGTGGCGTCGCGCCGATCGAGAGCGACTACCTCTACGCCTTCGGCGATGCGCTTCGCGCCCACCTCGCGCGGGTTCCGGGGCACAAGCTCATCTGGGGCGTGCCGTACTACGGTCGCGCCTGGAACACGACGAGCGACGGGCTGAACGCGACCGTGCGATCACCCGCACAGTCGGTCGCGTTCAGCTACTACTGGTCCAATAACGGCACGCCCGCCGGCGGAAAGGTGCTCGGCGAGCGGTACGGGCGTCGCTGGGACGCCGTGGGCGGGGTCCCGTGGTTCGGGTTCTGGGATGCCGCGAGCGGTGGGTACCGGCAGGGCTACTACGACGACCCGGTCTCGCTGCGCGCGAAGTACGACATCATCGCCGAGAACGGGCTGGCCGGGATCGGGATCTGGCATCTCGGCATGGACACCGGCGTGCCCGAGCTGTGGGACCTGCTCGAGGACCGCTTCGTGAAGGCCCAGACCCGCCTCGCCGGCGCCGATCGCTACGCGTCCGCCGCGAGCGTGAGCGCCGCGACCTTTGCGCCCGGCGCTCCCGTCGCCTACGTCGCCACCGGCTCCGCCTTCCCTGACGCCCTGGCGGCAGGCCCGGCGGCCCACCGCTCCGGGGGACCGGTGCTGCTCACCAAGACCTCGTTCCTTCCGGCCGCGACGGCCGGCGAGCTCGCACGCCTGCGGCCGGCGCGGATCGTCGTGCTCGGCGGCGCCGGCGCGGTGAGCGACGCGGTCGTCGAGCAGCTGCGCCCGCATGCGACGACCGGCTCGGTGACCCGACTGGCCGGCGGCGACCGATACGCCACCGCCGCGGCCGTCAGCGCGGCGACGTTCCCCGCCGGCGTGCCGGTCGCGTACGTCGCGACGGGCCGAGACTTTCCCGACGCGCTGGCCGGCGGCGTTGCCGCGGCGCGCCAGGGTGGTCCCGTGCTCCTCGTCACCGCCAACGGCGTCCCCGCGGCCACCGCGAGCGAGCTGAACCGTCTCCGGCCGGCGGGCATCGTCGTGCTCGGTGGCACCGGGGTCGTGAGCGACGCCGTCCTCGCGGCGCTTCGCGGCCACGCGACGAGTGGCAATGTGACGCGCCTCGCCGGCGCCGATCGCTTCGCAACGGGGGTCGCGATCAGCCGGGCCTCGACCGGGACCGACGCCCCGCGCACCGTGTACGTCGCGACGGGCCTGAACTTCGCGGACGGCCTGGCGGGCACGCCGGCGGCGGCGCGAGCGGGTGGGCCGCTCATCATCCTGCCCGCCGGTGGGCTGACCGCGGGCATCGCCGAGGAGCTGCGGCGCCTGAATCCGCCGCGCATCGTCATCCTGGGCGGTACGGGCGCCGTCTCTGCATCGCTGGCGGCGCAGATCGCGGCGCTCTGGGACTGAGGATTGCCGGCCGCGGGGTAGAATCGGCAGCCACATGACGACCACGTCAACGACCCCGCCGGCGACCGGCCGTCGCAGCGACGGACGGGTTCCGAACCAGCTGCGCCCGGTGAAGATCGTTCCCGACTACCTGAAGTTCGCCGAGGGCTCCGTCCTCATCCGCGTCGGCGACACGCGTGTCATCTGCGCCGCCACGATCGAGGACCGCGTGCCCGGCTGGATGCGCGGCAAGGGGCGGGGCTGGGTGACGGCCGAGTACAGCATGCTCCCGCGGGCCGGGACCGAGCGCAGCCAGCGAGAGGCGACGCGCGGCTCGATCGGCGGGCGCACGCACGAGATCCAGCGCCTCATCGGCCGCTCGCTGCGCGGCGTGATCGACATGAGCAAGCTCGGTGAGCGCACGGTCACGCTCGACTGCGACGTCATCCAGGCCGACGGCGGCACGCGGACGGCGAGCATCACCGGCGCGTACGTCGCCCTCGCGCGGGCGCTCACGAAGTACGGCATGGGCCACCTGATCGTCGGCCAGGTCGCGGCGGTCAGCGTCGGGATGGTGAAGTCGCTGCCATACCTCGACCTCGACTACTCGGAGGACTCGACCGCCGAGGTCGACTTCAACGTCGTCATGACCGATGACGACCGGCTGATCGAGGTCCAGGGTACGGCCGAGCATGGCGCGTTCACGCGGCAGGAGATGGACCAGATGATCGATCTTGCCGCCGCCGGCATCCGGCAGCTCTTCACGCTGCAGCGCGCCGCCATCGAGGCGCCGCCGGGCGAGTGACGCGCCGACTCCTCGTCGCCACGACGAACGCGGGCAAGCAGCGCGAGTTCCGCCGCCTTCTCGCCCATCTGCCGGCCGAGATCGTGACGCCCGACGAGGTCGGGCTCACGCTCGAGGTGGACGAGCCGCACGACACGTATGCGGAGAACGCGGCGGCCAAGGCCGAGGCGTACTGCCGAGCGTCCGGACTGCTCACCGTCGCGGACGACTCCGGGATCGAGGTCGCGGCGCTCGACTGGGGTCCGGGCGTCCGGAGCGCGCGCTGGGGCGCCGAGACCGGTAGCCCGGCCGACGAGCTCGTCGAGCGGCTTCGGGGGGCCGATGACCGCCGCGCGCGCATGGTGTGCGCGCTCGCCGTCGCCGTGCCCGGTCCCGAACGGGCCGCGCCACGGGTCGAGATCTTCGACGGCGTCGTCGAGGGATCGGTCGCGCCGGCGCGCCGTGGCGACGGCGGATTCGGCTATGACCCGATCTTCATGCTGCCCGCCGGGATGACGACGGCGGAGCTGCCCGCGGGCGACAAGGATCGCATCAGCCATCGGGGACGGGCGGTCATCGCCGCGACGCCGCGGCTGAAGGTGCTGCTCGAGGCGTAGCCCATCGGTCCGGGGGCCGCGCTGAACCATGGTCCGGTCGTGCGGGCATGAGCGCGGACGTACGGTTCAGTGACCTTCCGGGGGTCGAGATCGCGCTGGCTCCCGCCTCACCGAACCACCCCGGAGTACCCACCGCGTGTCCCGAGTCCTCTCGATCCTCATTGCCCTCATCGTCCTCGTCGCCACCGCCCTGCCGGTTGCCGCCGACGAGCCCGAGCCGCCAACGACGCCGCTCGCGGGCGAGGTCATCCCCGGCGAGGTCATCGTCGAGTTCCGCGAGGGTGAAGGCTCCGAGGCCGCGAGGGATCACGGCCTCGCCGTCGTGGCTGAGCTCGGCGCGCCGGGCAAGGGGCTTCCGACCGTCGTCTCCACCGAGGGTCGGCCGGTCGACGAGGTGGTCGCCGAGCTGAAGGCGGACCCGTCCGTCGTGGCGGTCGAGCCGAGCTACGTCGTCCAGGTCGTGAACGAGGGCAGCGTCGCCGCGGTCGGCGTGAACGACCCGCAGACCGGCGGCCAGTACTCGCTCGATCGCATGCGCGTTCGCGACGCGTGGTCGCTTTCCACCGGCGGATCGAACGTCATCGCCGTGCTCGACACCGGCGTCCAGTACACCCACCCCGATCTTGCGGGACGCCTTCTGCCGGGACGCGACTTCGTCAACGACGACGACGACGCGACCGACGACAACGGCCACGGAACGTGGGTGTCCGGGATCATCGCGGCCAATGCGAACGACGGCTACGGCATCGCCGGGATCAGCTGGAGCGACAAGATCCTGCCGGTCAAGATCATGAACCAGCAGGGGACCGGCAGCACTGCGGACCTGATGGCCGCCATCATCTGGAGCGCCGACCAGGGCGCCGATGTCATCAACATGAGCGTCGGCGGTTTCCCGTACTCGCAGCTCATGCAGGATGCGGTGAACTACGCTTTCAGCAAGGGCGCGGTGCTCGTCGGCGCGGCCGGCAACAACCGGCGCGAGGAGAGCTTCTACCCGGCCAGCTTTGCGAACGTCATCAGCGTCAGCGCGACCCAGGTCGACGACGAGTTCAGCAACTGGTCGAGCTATGGACCGCACGTCGACGTCAGTTCGCCGGGCTCCTCCGTCCTCACGACGAATTGCTACACATGCACGTACGGCAACCACGACACGTGGGGCAGCCACGTGTACATCAGCGGCACGAGCTTTGCCACGCCGAACGTGGCCGGCGTCCTCGCGCTCATGCGTGCCCGCTTCCCGTCGTACTCGGCCCAGCAGCTCGTCGATCGCCTCTTCAGCACGGTGGACGACCTTGGCTACGGCGGCTGGGACAACCGATACGGTCGTGGCCGGGTCAATGCGCACCGCGCGCTCGGCGGCGCCGCCGCCGCGCTGGACGGCACGACGACGGGCGACTCGATGGAGCCGAACAACACGCTCGCCTCGGCTCGCGTGATCGGGCTCGGCGGCACCGTCAGCCCGTCGCTCCACCCGGCGGGCGACGTCGACGTCTTCGCGGTCGACCTGCCGAGCCCCGGGCGCCTCGACGTGCGGGTTACCGGCGTCGTCGACACGCGCGCGTATCCGTGGCATCGCAGCGGCCTGCCGATCGATCCGATCGTCGAGCTCTACACCACGTCGGGCAGCCTGCTGAAGCGGGTCGATGCGGAGTGGGAGTCCGGTACGGAGCTCGC
The DNA here is from genome assembly GCA_964552085.1 of uncultured Steroidobacteraceae bacterium. Classification (GTDB taxonomy): domain Bacteria; phylum Chloroflexota; class Limnocylindria; order QHBO01; family QHBO01; genus JACDBZ01. The sequence continues at coordinate 6,913 of CAZKFP010000050.1, read as the reverse complement.
ATCGATCAACGTCAGCGGGCCGACCCGCATCCTCATCCGGATCTCGAACTTCTACGCCAACGGCAACCCCGGCACGTACACCGTCAAGCCGACGTTCGTGGACTCGGTGCCGCCAGGCCTCACGAATATCTCTCCCTCGCCGGGAGCCTCGAGCGTCAGCTACGACGGCGCCGTCGTCACGGCCGACTTCAGCGAAGGCGTCACCGGGGTCGGTCCCTCCACCTTCCAGCTGCGTGACGCAGGCGGGGCGCTCATTGCCTCCAGCGTGTCCTACGCGTCGTCGCGCGCGACCCTGCGCCCGTCGGTGCCGCTTGCCGGTGAGTCCTCGTACACCGCCTCGTTGAGCTCTGGCATCAAGGATGCCGTCGGGAACGCCCTGACCCCGACGAGCTGGAGCTTCACGACCGGCAAGACGGCGCCGCGCCTGGCCGGCGGCGACCGGTACGCGAGCGCCGCGGCCGTCAGCGCCTCGACCTTTGGCCCCGGCGTCCCCATCGTGTACGTCGCGACCGGCAGCTCCTTCCCCGACGCCCTCGCCGGCGGACCCGCCGCAAGGGTCGGTGGCGGCCCGCTCCTGCTCACCGGCAAGGGCTCGGTGCCGGCGGCCACGGCCGCCGAGCTGAGCCGCTTGCGCCCGGGCCGGATCGTCGTGCTCGGTGGCACCGGCGTCGTGTCGGACGCAGTCGTCAGCCAGCTGAACGGTTACACGACTGGCGGCGTGACCCGCGTCGCCGGCGCGGATCGCTATGCGACGGCGGCGGCGATCAGCCGCTTCGCCTTCGCCGGCGGCGCCGGGCTCGTCTATGTGGCGACCGCCGCCAACTATCCCGATGCGCTGGCCGCGGGTGCCGCTGCCGCGCGCGCCAATGCGCCGATCCTGCTCGTCTCGCAGAACGGGATCCCGGCCGCCACCGCGGCTGAGCTGCGCAACCTCGGTCCGAGCCAGATCATCGTCATGGGCGGTCCCGGCGCGGTGAGCGACGCGGTCGTCGCGCAGCTCGGCACGTACGCGGGCTCGGTGCTTCGCATCTCCGGCGCCGACCGCTACGCCACGGCGGTCGCGCTCAGCGCCGCCACGTTCGCGCCCGACAGCGTGACGAGCGTCTACATCGCAACCGGCGGCTCGTATCCGGACGGCCTGGCCGCCGGACCCGTCGCGGGCAGGAATGGTGGCCCGTTGCTCCTCGTCGGCACGAACACGCTCCCCGCCAGCGTCGCCGCCGAGCTGCGCCGCCTCGATCCGACGAACGTCGTCATCATCGGCGGAAGCGGGGCCGTCAGCGAGGCTGTCCGCAACCAGATCCGGGCGCTCTGGCCGTAGGCCCTGTCTCGCGTCCGTCGTAAGATGGCGGACAGTCGGGGCGTGGCGCAGCTCGGCAGCGCGCCTGCTTTGGGAGCAGGAGGTCGCCGGTTCGAATCCGGCCGCCCCGACCACCACGCTCGTGGCGTGCCGGACGGGCACCGCGCGGCGACCGACCGCGAAGGCGCTACCATCGGCCTTCGATGCTGACTCCCCTCACGTTTGCCGCCGCGCTCGTCGTCGGGTTGTTCGTCACGCCGATCGTGCGCAGCCTGGCGCATCGGCTTGACCTGCTCGATCATCCCGGCGCGCGCAAGGTGCACCGCGTGGCCGTCCCGCGGCTCGGCGGAATTGCGATGGCGATCGCGTTCGGCGTCGCCATCGGCCTCGCCACCCTCGCGTCGCCGGACCTCGGAGCGATCGGGCTGCGGCCGAACCGGGCGCCGGCGATCCTCGCCGGGGTGAGCCTGCTCCTCCTCGTCGGCATCATCGACGACACGCGCGGCATGCGGGCGCTCGTCAAGCTGACATTCCAGGCGGCGGCGGCGCTCGTGGCCTTCGGGCTCGGGCTGAGCCTCGAGCGCCTCCACCTGCCGTGGGCGGTCGTCGACCTCGGCCCGCTCGCGCTGCCGGTGACCGTGGCCTGGATCGTCGGCGTCATCAACGCCGTCAACCTGATCGACGGGCTCGACGGCCTCGCCGCGGGCGTCGTCCTCACCGCGCTCGGGGCGTTCGGCCTCCTCGCCGCGGCCGACGGGATCGACCCGACGCTGCCGATCATCGCCGCCACGGTGGGAGCCGCCGCCGGGTTCCTCGCCTACAACCTCCATCCGGCCTCGATCATCATGGGCGACACCGGCTCGATGTTCCTCGGCTTCATCGTCGCCGCCGTCGGCATCTCGCTGACCCAGGACGGCATCTTTCCCCAGGCGCCGTGGGTGCCGATCATCGCCCTCGGCGTCCCGATCGCGGACACCGTCTGGGCGGTGATCCGGCGCAGCGCGCGTGGAGAGCCGGTCTTCGTGGCCGATCGCGAGCACATCCACCATCAGCTCCTCGAGCTCGGGCTGAGCCAGCGCGACGCGATGCTGACGCTCACCGCTGTCTCCGCCGGGCTGGCCGTCCTGGCCGTCCTCGTCGGCCGGGCCACCTAGGGCGTCGCCGCCCCCGACCCGGTCGTGGGCTCGTCTCCGGGGGCGATCGCATCGCTGCCGAGGTACCAGCCGGTGAGCGCATCGGCGCCGAAGATTCGCGCCATCTCCTCGCGGATCGCCTCGCGTCGCGGGATGAGCAGGTAGTTCACCTCGGGCTCCGCCGGCAGGTCGACGAAGCCCGGGTAGCCGAGGACGACGCGCTCGATGTCGGGCCCGGCGATGAGCGGCAGGAGGCTGGCGAGGTCTCCCGCCCGGGACCGCGAGAAATCGGTGGTCACGGTCCGGCCGATCGCCTGCAGGATGCCGGGCAGCTCGACGAACGTGTCGGACTCGGCCAGCTCGCGGCGGAGCGCGAGGAGGACGCGCTGCTGCCGCTCGTTTCGCTCGAAGTCGGTCTGCACGACGCGCGTGCCGTCGGGCATCTCGATCCAACCCTTGCGAGAGCGGGCGTAGGCGAGCGCATCGATGCCGTTGTACGGGTGACAGCCGGCTGGCAGGACGAGCGGCTCGTCGGCCTGGTCGTTCTCGAGGCTGCCGTCGAACTCGGGATCGACGAGGCGTCCCGGCAGGCAGAGATCCACGCCGCCGACGGCGTCGATCATCTCGGCGAAGCCCGCCATATCGACGAGCGCGTAGTGGTGAATCTCGATTCCCAGGTAGAGCCCGATCGAGCGCTCCATCGTGCGCAGGCCGCACGCCGCCGCGTCGTCGTCGTCGAGATCGGGGCACCAGGTCCGAGGCATCTGCGCCGCGAGCGCGCCCAGCGAGTTGACCCGGTCCGGGAAGAGCCCGCCCGCGAAGAGCGACTCGTCAGGCAGCGGCACGTAGCCGGTGTCGCGCGGAACCGAGATCATGACCGCGGTCTGCTCGACCGGGTCGACGCTGACGACGAGGATGACGTCGGTCAGGACCGCCTCACGGCCCGGGGCGGCGTCGGTTCCGAGGAGGAGCACGTTGATGCGCTCGGTGCCGTCCCAGTGGTAGTCGGGCTCGTTGAGGGGGTCCTCGGCTTCCGGCTCGTCGTCGTCCTCATCGCCGGCAGGCGGAGCCGCGGCGCCGCCCGGCTGCTCGGGCGCGAACACCTGGCTCAGCGTCTCGTTCAGCTGGACGACGACGCCGCCGATCCAGCCGTGCATGGCGACCGTGGCGACGAGCATGCCGGCCACGACGATCAGGGCGGTTCGCCGCTCGTGCCCGCGAATCCCGGGCCACGGCGTCAGACCCGCATGCGCGATCGCCACGCCACGCCAGGCGAGCAGCGCCCCGTTGGCGACGAGGACACCGACGAGGAAGTCGTTCGACAGGAGGCTGTTGCGGATGCCACCGAGCGCGCCGGTGAGCAGCAGGAGCACGGCGACCACGAGCAGGATGACCGGGATGGCGAGCAGCAGCGCCGCACGCGTCTGGCCGGCGTAGGCCTGCCCGAGCCCGGGAAAGACGAAGGAGAGCAGCGCCGCCAGCCAGGGCCGATGGGGTCGTGGGCCCGCCGCGGGGGCGTGCGAAACATCGATCATGAGGGCCAGCGAGTGTACCATTGGGCACCTCAGTGACCATCTGTTGACTCCTGGCGACACCTGGGGTGGTACGGATGGGTTAGTACGTTTGCACCATCTCTGGCCCCGGCTCCATACTGTCGGCCCTCGACCATCTAGCGATGGGTGCGCCCCGCCCGCTCGTCCGTGAAGCTGAGAGATTGTGCCAACCGAGCTGACGATCATTTCCGTGACCGCGCTGCTGGCGGGACTCCTGCTCGTGGGGGTCATGCTGGCCGGCCGCGGCTCATCGAGAACGATCGTGAGCGCCTCCGAACGGCCGGCCATCGCGTCGCCGAGCCGCGAGGGGAGCACGAGTGAGCCGTTCCACGGCGCGGACGCGACGCTGCGCGTCGTCTGGTGGTTGACGATCACGATCGTCCTGCTCGGCGTCGGCATCTCCGGCTCCTTCGCCACCGACCAGGCCCCGATCTTCCTCCTCGGCGGCGCCGCCGTCCTGGCGGTCATCGCCTTCCATGAGCTGCTCGCCTCCAAGCGTCGCGGCCGCCTGGCGCGTGCCGCCGAGCTCGTGGCCGCGGTGGCGCTCGTCGCCGGGCTGCTCATGCTCACCGGCTTCGCCTCCTCGCCGTTCGCGATGCTCTTCGCGCTCGTCGCCGTCGTTGCCGCGCTCGCGTACGGCCCGCCGGCCGGATGGGTCGCGGCAGGGCTGGCGACCGCCGCCTTCGCCGGCGTGCTGTTCGCCGACCCGGACCTGATGACCTACGGCTCGGCGGACGCGCTGCGACTGTCGATCGGCCTGATCGCCACGTGGCTGCTCGCCTTCGTCGCCATCGCCTACGCCAGGCACGAGCGCCGGGCCGTGGCCCACGCGCTCGCGCTCTCGCGCACGGATCCGCTGACCGGGCTCTTCAATCGTTCCCAGCTGTTCCTGACCCTCGAGCGGGAGGTCAGCCGGACTCGTCGCAGCGACCGCGGCTTCTGCGTCCTCATGATCGATGTCGACGGGCTGAAGGAGGTCAACGATGGCCTCGGCCACCTGCGTGGCGACGAGGTCCTCCGCGCGCTCGGCGGCGTCATCGAAGGCTCGATCCGAACCGTCGACAGTGCCTATCGCTACGGCGGGGACGAGTTCGTCGTGCTCCTGCCGGAGACCGACATCGTGGGTGCCTTCGTCGTTGCCGAGAAGATCCGGTCCGGTGCCGAGGAGATCGGCATGACCCTGGCCGGCACGGAGTCGATGACGAGCGTCAGCATCGGTCTCGTTTCTCATCCCGAGGACGGTCCCGGCGCCGAGGAGCTCATGGTGGCGGCGGACCGCGCGATGTACCAGGCCAAGAAGCTCGGCAAGAACCAGATCAGCGGCAACCCCCGACCGCGCCCGGCATTGCTGGCCAGGCGCTCGGTGGCCGAGCCGGAGCCCTCGGCTCCAACGCCGGACGCGCCGACCGGCCGCAACGGCGCGAACGCGCCGCGCGAGGATCGGACCGTGGCCGTCGAGCTCGCCCCCCGGTCCGAGGTCAACGACGAGGAGCCCGATCCGCAGGACGTCCGACGCCAGATCGCCTCCGCCAGCCGTTCCTTCGACCCGGACCACCAGATCCGGCGCGCGATGGACGCCTTCCTCTCGCCCGGCGCCGGCGATCGCGAGCGGGCGACCCCCGACCACTGAGCCTGCGCCTCAGCCGTCGCTGATGGCGCTGCCCTCCGGGACGATCTCCCACCACACGCGGCCGGGCGGCAGGACGACCGGCTCGCCGCTGTCCGCGTACGTCCAGCGCGTCATGTAGCCCTTCGATGGCCGCGACCAGAGGACGTCGTGGCCCCGGCCGTCCACGTACAGGACGCCGGTGCCCTCGCCGATGAGGTGCTGGAAGCGGCGGGGATAGCCGCCGGGGTCGAGCTCACCGGGAAGGACGTCCTGGCGCACGACCTGGACGATGACCGTGCGGGCGTTGATGCGCTCGCCGCTGAGCCGGTCGGTGTTCGGTGCGCCCGCATCGGTGCGCAGCCAGAGGCCGGAGGCCGCGTCCCACTGCCAGCCGAAGTGCCAGAAGCTGGCAGTCGTGAGGCGGATCGAGCTCACGGCCCGCCCGGACGGCAGAGCGACGTCCGGATCGAAGACGAACGGGGGGCGCCCGACGTCGCTGATCGCTGCCAGCTCGCTCAGGGAGCCGCCCTCCATCGCCGCGCGCGCCGCGTCGACGTCGAGGTAGATGTTGTGCGGCGCTCCCCACGGGCCGGCGCGCACGAAGTAGGCGCCACCCCCTTCGAGGCCGTTGACGCGGGCGACGTCGTTGCGGTCGAGCCGGGCGAGGACGCGGCCGCCGCCGCCGAAGTGGAACGTGACGCCGCGCAGCTGCTGGAAGAGGTCGATGTTGAAGTAGCGTGCCGATCGAATCGGCCCGACCGCAGCTCCGACCGACTCCCGGCACATGTAGACCGCCATGAAGCGCGTCGTGTCGCCCTCGACCGGGGCCTCGATGACGAGGTCGGCGAGGTTCAGGCCCGACGGCGGCCGCGCGATCGGGTTGTTCTCGATCTGGGCGATGATCGGGACACGCTTCGCCAGGGCCGGGTCGCTCGGGGGCAGGCCGGTCATCGGGCACACGGCGACGGGGCTCGGGGTCGGGCTCGGTGTCGGGACCGGCGTGGCCGTCGGCGCGGCAGTGGGGGTCGGGGTCGCCTCCGGGGTCGGCGACGCGCTCGAGGGCGGCGAGGCCGTGGGTGTCGCGGCCGGTGTCGGCTGCGCGGTCAGGGCCATGACGGTGGCCCCGAGGACGAGGGTCACGAGGAGGAGGCCACCCAGCATGAAGAAGGCGGGACGCGTCTGGAATTGCATGCGCCCCAGATGCTACCGGGGTCTCGCCGGCGGCGTTCGGACCCGCTGCTAGACTCAGGTCCATGCCCGGATTCTCGACCCGCGCGATCAGGGCTGCCAGCCGCATCCCGGACGTGCCCCAGCCGCC
>CAZKFP010000049.1:0-4977 GCA_964552085.1 uncultured Steroidobacteraceae bacterium | reverse complement strand
CGGTCCGCCAGGTCTTCACGTGCCCACGAGGCGGCCGCGTCGAACGACGGCCGCCGGCACGTCGGTCAGCGGATGGCTACTCCAGGTAGTCCTTGAGCTTGCGCGAGCGCGAGGGGTGCCGCAGCTTGCGCAGAGCCTTCGCCTCGATCTGGCGGATCCGCTCGCGCGTCACGTTGAAGTCGCGACCGACCTCCTCGAGCGTGCGTGAACGACCGTCCTCGAGCCCGAACCGGAGCTGAAGCACGCGTCGTTCGCGCGGGGTGAGCGAGTCGAGCACGCCCTCCACCTGCTCCTTGAGCAGCTGATGGCTGGCCGCGTCGGCGGGAGCCACGCTCGCCAGGTCGGGAATGAAGTCGCCGAGGTGACTGTCCTCCTCCTCGCCGATCGGCGTCTCGAGGCTGACCGGCTCCTGGGACACCTTCATGATCTCGCGCACCTTCTCCGGGCTGACTGTCTGTGGGCCCTCGGCCACGCGGACGTCCACCTCGCCCTCGGTCGGCTCGCGCTGGAGCTTGTCGCGCAGCTCGCGGATGATCTCGTCGCGGCTCATGCGTCGCGCGATCTCCTCCACCGTCGGCTCGCGACCCAGCTCCTGGAGCAGGGTGCGGGACACGCGGATGAGCCGGTTGATCGTCTCGACCATGTGGACCGGGATGCGGATCGTGCGCGCCTGGTCGGCGATGGCCCTCGTGATCGCCTGCCGGATCCACCACGTCGCGTACGTGCTGAACTTGAAGCCCTTCTCGTAGTCGAACTTCTCCACCGCCCGGATGAGACCGATGTTCCCCTCCTGGATGAGATCGAGGAAGCTCATGCCGCGACCGATGTACTTCTTCGCGATGCTCACGACGAGGCGCAGGTTCGCCTCGGTCAGGCGCTTGCGCGCATCGGTGCTCTGCTGCACGAGGCGGCCCGAGCGCTTCTCGAGCGGGACCTCGGCCGGAACGCTCGGGTCGTAGCCCAGGCTGAGCAGGTACTCGGGATCATGGCCGGCCGCAATGTACTCGCCGACGATCGTCTGCGCCGTCTCGCGCGCCCACTTCTCGAGCTCGTACAGCTCCGCCGCCCCGGCATGGGCGACCGATCGGAACCGATACGTCGAGCCGAACAGGATCGCGTCCTTGACGCCCTGCGGCGGATCCGAGGCGAGGACCTTGAGGATCGACTCGCCCTCCATGAGCCGGGTCCGCGCCTCATCGTCGAGGTTGCTCGCCTTGCGCGCCTTCGAGAGCTTGATCGCGGGCGTCTCGATCGTCTTGCGCCGGCGGCGCGTCCACCAGTCGATCGCGTCGTGCGTGACGTGCGGCGCGTCCTTCGGAAGGTCGAATGCGCGCATGGCGGCCATGGCACGCGCCTTCGGCTCCGAGTCGAGCGTGACCCAAGCGAACAGGTTGACGAGCGAACGGGCCGGATCCTCGACGATGAGCTCCCCGAGCTCGATCGCCTTCGCGAGGACGACTTCTTCCTCTGCGGTCAGGAGCGCGACCTTGCCGATCTCCTTGAGGTACATCCGCACCGGATCGTCGATCCCGATGAGGTCGGCGGCGAGGGCCTCGAGATCCTCCTCGCCGTCCTTGGCCTTCGTAGTGGCCTTGCCGGCCGCCGGCGCCTCGGCGCCCTCGTCTTCGTCCTCCTCCTCCTCATCGTCCGGCTCGCCGAGCAGCGTCGGCTGGTTCTGCGCGTCGAGCACCTCGACGCCGGCCTCCTCGGCAGCGGCGTAGAGCTCCTCGAGCGCGCCCATCTGCGTCTCGGGCTCGGGGATGGCCTTCAGGATCTGATCGTGGGTGATGAAGCCCTCGTCACGCCCGGTGGCGATCAGGTCCTTGATCGCGGCAGCCAGGGAGCCGCCGGTCGCATCGGCAGCGGCGGGCTTGGGAGCCTTCGTCGGGGCCGTCCTGGCCGTGGTCTTCTTGGCCGCCGTCTTCGAGGCGGGCTTCGCGGTCGTCTTCGGCGGCGTCGCCTTTGCGCTCGCCCTGGCGGGCTGCGCTGCGGCCGTCTTCGCCGTGGTCTTCTTGGCCGCAGTCTTCGAGACGGGCTTCGCGGTCGTCTTCGCGGCAGGCGCCTTCGAGACGGGCTTCGCCGTGGGCTTCGTTGCCCGTGCGGGCGCCTTCGCGCTCGCCTTGGCCGGCTTCGCGGACGCCTTGGTCGCCGTGGGCTTCGGGCTCGCCTTGGCGGGCTTCGCGGACCCCTTGGTCGCCGTGGGCTTCGGGCTCGCCTTGGCGGGCTTCGCGGACGCCTTGGTCGCCGTGGGCTTCGCCGATGCCTTCGGCGGCGTCGACTTCGGGTTGCGGGTCACACCCGTCGCATCGGTCGGCCGCTTCCGGGTCGTGGTCTTGGTCGCCACGCTCATCTCCTCTTCTGGCCGGCCATGACGGCCGACGGGTTGATTTCCTGCTCGAGCTGCTCCCGTTCGAGATGCAGCACCTGAAATTGCCGTTCCAGGTCGTGGTTGTCGGTCTGGTCCGGGTCATCCGACCCGACGCTGATGAGTCCCTGCAGGTCCGCGAGGCGCTCCTGGACCTGCTCCTTGCGTAGGCGCAGCAGGCAGACGCGCAGGGCCTCGCGATCCGTCGCGCCGCCCGGTTGGACGCCGCGCGCCCGAGCCGATGCCAGCAGGCCGCGCGCCAGGTCGGCGGTCGCGGCGTCGAGCCCGGCCACGAACGGCTCGAGCTGTGGCGGGCCGTCTGCAGCGGCGACCGCCTCCATCCACGCCCGGCCCAGTGCATGGGCGGACTCGTCGCGGAACGGCAGCCGCTCCCCCGCGGGCTGCTCGGCCGCCAGCCCCGGATTGAGCAGCAGCAGCGTCAGAGCCTCGCGCTCGAGGCCGCTGAGCTGTGGCTCCTCGTCGAGCGTCCGCGCCGCCTCCATCGGACGAATCGGCAGCGGCCGGGGCCCGCGGGCCAGGTCATCGCGCAGGACGCGCTCGTCGATCCCCGCGAGCTGGGCGAGGCGCGGGACGTACGAGTCCTGCTCCACGCGGTCCGGGATGCGTCGAAGCAGGTCGAGCATCCGACGCGTGTACGTGCTGCGGCCCTGCGGCTGGCGCATGTCCACCTCGCTCGCGGCGCGCTGCATGAAGTACGGCAGCAGCTCCTCGGCCTCCGCGACGGAGCGACGCCAGCCATCCGGGTCGGTGCGGATGAGCTCGTCGGGGTCCTTGCCCGATGGAATCCGGATGACCCGCACCTTGCTGACGACCGGGCCGAGCTCCTCGAGCAGGCCGCGCTGCGTCGCCGCCTCGCCGGCGAGGTCGACGTCGTACGCCAGCGCGACGGCATCGGCGTAGCGGTTGGCGAGCTCGACCTGGCCCTGCGTCAGGGCGGTCCCGAGGCTGGCGACGACATTCTCGAAGCCGGCCTGGTGCGCGGCCATGACATCGGTGTAGCCCTCGACGATGACGGTCAGCTTCTCGCGCCGGATCGCGCCCTTGGCGAGATCGATCCCGTACAGCGTGCGGCTCTTGTCGAAGAGGGCGGTGGCGGGCGAGTTCAGGTACTTCGGCCCCTCGGCGTCGGGCATGATCCGTCCACCGAGCCCGACCGGCCGGCCCGACGCGTCCCGGATCGGGATGATGATCCGGCCGCGGAAGCGGTCGTACACGCCGCCGCGGTTCGAGGGGCTGGCGAGGCCCGCATCGGTCAGCTCGGCGTCGCTGAACCCCTTCGAGCGCAGGCGCTTCGTCATCGCCTCCCAGTTGTTCGGCGCGTAGCCGATCGTGAAGCGATCGAGCGTCGCATCCGTGAATCCCCGCTCGACGAGATAGTCCCTGGCCCGTTCGGCCTGGTGCGCCTGGAGCAGGACCTCGCGATACCACGCGATCGCCGCCTCGAGCGCCTCGCGCAGGCGACGCTTCCGACGATCCTCGTTCGCGGTGCGCTCGGAGAGCTCAACGCCCGCCTTCTCCGCCAGCCTGCCCAGCGCCTCGCGGAAGTCGAGGCCGTCGCGACGCATGACGAACGTGAAGATGTCGCCATGCTCGCCGCAGCCGAAGCAGTGCCACGTCTCCCGGTCGGGCGTCACGATGAAGGACGGGGTCTTCTCCGCGTGGAACGGGCAGAGCCCCTTGAGGACCGTCCCCGCTCGCTTGAGCGCGACGGTCTCGCCGACAACGTCGGCGGCCGGCAGCTTCGTCTTGATCTCGGCGACAATGCTCGAGGAGGTGATGGCGTCGTTCCTCGCGCCTCAGGACAAGGCGCGTGTCAAGGGGTTTGTCAAGGTGTGCGACCCCATTTTATCCGATTGTCAAGGGCGAGGCCAGCGGACGTCAGAACAGGCGGAACGCCACGAAGGCCGGGACCGCGATGAGCGAGACGACGCTCATGACCTTGATCAGGATGTTCATCGACGGGCCTGAGGTGTCCTTGAGCGGGTCGCCGACGGTGTCGCCGACGACGGCCGCATGGTGCGCGTCGCTCCCCTTCCCACCGAGGTTCCCCGCCTCGACGTACTTCTTCGCGTTGTCCCACGCGCCGCCGGCATTCGCCATGAAGATGGCGAGCAGGAAGCCGGAGACGAGCGCGCCGACGAGGAACCCGCCGAGCGCCTGGAGGCTGATGAAGCCGATGACGAGCGGGCTGACGATCGCCAGCGCACCCGGCACGACCATCTCGCGCAGGGCGGCGGCCGTGCTGATGTCGACGCACTTCGCGTACTCGGCGTGCACGCCGGGCTTGCCCTCCTTGAGCCCAGGGATCTCGTGGAACTGGCGCCGGACCTCGTGGATCATCGCATTCGCGGCGCGCCCGACCGCCTCGATCGTGATCGCGGCGAACAGGAACGGCAGCATCGCGCCGAGGAAGAGGCCGGCGGTCACCGCCACGTCGTTGATGTCGAGCACGATCGGGCTGCGGCCGGCCTCGATGAGCGCGGCGTTGGCGGTCTCGGTGAAGCTTCGGAACAGCGCGAGCGCGGTGAGCGCCGCCGACCCGACCGCGAAGCCCTTGGCCACGGCCGCGGTCGTGTTGCCGAGCGAGTCGA
>CAZKFP010000048.1:0-5713 GCA_964552085.1 uncultured Steroidobacteraceae bacterium | reverse complement strand
GCAGTGCGGACCCTCCGAGAGCTCTGCGCCGCGGTCGTAGTGCAGCTCGCTGCACGGACCGCAGGGACCGGTGTCGCCCATGCGCCAGAAGTTCTTCTCGTCGCCGGCCGCGACGTTTCCCCAGCGCACGATCCGATCCGGCGGCAGGCCGATCTCGTTCGCCCACACGGCGTAGGCGTCGTCGTCATCGGTGTAAACGGTCGCCGCCAACCGCTCGCCCGGGATGCCGAACTCGCTGGTCAACAGCTCCCAGTGCCAGTGGATCGCCTCGCGCTTGAAGTAGTCGCCGAAGCTCCAGTTGCCGAGCATCTCGAACAGTGTCTGGTGCCGAGGCGTGCGTCCGACCTCCTCGAAGTCGTTGTGCTTGCCGGCGACCCGCAGGCAGAGCTGGGCATCCACGGCGCGCACGTAGTCGCGCTTCTCCTCGCCGGTCAGGACGCGCTTGAACGGCGCCATGCCGGAGTTCACGAAGAGGAGCGTCGGGTCGTCCCCGGCCAGGATCGGCGCCGACGGCACGCGCGTGTGACCCCGCTCCTCGAAGAAGCGCTGGAAACGCTCGCGGATCTCGGCCGCGCTCATCGGCTGCATCGGTTCACCTGCCGTCGTTCACGACGAGAGCCGGCGACCCACCGGCTCTCGAGCTGCTTGGTACGGGTCGTGTCGTGCGTGTCTACAGCGCGCTGCCCTCGGCGGTCTCGTACTCGGAGACCATGCCGGCGCGCGCCTGCTCGGCGGCCGCCCGGCCCTCGTTGATCGCGTCGTCCCACTCCGCCTTCTTGTCGTCAACGAAGCCGCCGACGTGCTCACGAAGCTCGTCGCCGGTCTGGGGGGCCAGGAGCAGGCCGAGCGCAGCACCGACGAACGCGCCGATCACGACACCCGCCAGGAAGCTGCCGAATCCGGAATCGTTCATGTCTCCGAAGCATCCTCTCGCGTTTCCCACGATTCTACCGGGAGCGGTTCCGGGCGTCCGGGAGGGTCGGCAGGGCGCGCCGAGTCGAGGCTGCCCTGGAGGCCGTCCAGCAGGTCGGTCAGGCGGTCGAGCTTCACCGCGGCGTCCTCGCTCAGCACCTCGACGTTGCTCGTCACCTGCCTCGCGTGCGCGAGGATCGGGCGCAGCTCCTGGTCGGTCGTGCGGGCCAGGCGCCGCAGGTCGGTGGTGAGGGCGCGCGCATCCCGGACGAGCGGCGTCGTCCGCCACGCGAGGTAGACGAGCGCCCCACCGGCCGCCAATACGCCCAGCCCGGCACCGATGTTGAAGATAGCCAGGGCAACGTCCATGGCGCGACTCTACACCGGCGCTGGCCGCCCGGATGCGTCCCCCCGCTGGCCGTCCGCTACTCCTCGATCCGGATCGGCCCCAGGGCACCGAGCAGGGAGACCGCGATCATCAGGAGCTGGGCCGCCAGCGAGGCGGCGAGCACGTTCATGTCGCCGATTCGCAGCAACTCGAAGCCGACCCGCTCACCCACCGCATCTCCCACGACGACGCCGATGAGCGCGGCGACCCCGAGGACGAGCACGATCCGCCCCCACCGGCCGCGGATGGCGATGAAGATGAGCAGGTTGACGAGCGCCAGAAGCGGCACCCAGATGAGCCAGGCACCGATACCCATCGGCGCTCAGGCCTCGGCGCGAGCAATGCGCCCCCCGCCCAGGCACTCGTCGCGGTCGTAGAGCACGGCCGCCTGCCCGGGGGCCGGCGCCCAGACCGGCTCGGCCGTCTCGACAACGAAGCGGCCGGCACCGACCATCGTGACCTCGGCGCCGACGTCCGGCGCTCGGTGCCGGATTCGGACCGATGCGTCGAAGCGCTCCGCCGGCGGGTCCCCCGCGGTGAAGCGCGCGCCGTCGACGGTGAACGTTCGCCGGGCGACCTCGTCGCGGCGGCCGATGACGACGCGGTTCGCCGCCGGCTGCACCTCGCGCACGTACACCGCCTCGCCGAGCGCGACGCCCAGCCCGTGACGCTGGCCAACGGTGTAGTGCGCGTACCCGGTGTGCGTGCCCACCCGCGTGCCGTCGGCGTCGACGATCGGTCCGGGTTCTCCGGCGTAGCCACGCCGCTCCTCGAGGAGCGCACGGTAGTCGCCGAGCGGGACGAAGCAGATCTCCTGGCTCTCCGGCTTGTCCGCCGTCGGGAGCGCGAGCTCGGCGGCGATCCGGCGCACCTCCGGCTTCGTCAGCTCGCCGAGCGGGAATCGCGTCCGCGAGAGCTGGCCCTGGTCGAGGACCCACAGGAAGTACGTCTGGTCCTTGTCCGCGTCGGCGGCGCGCAGGAGACGCCATCGGCCGTCGCGCTGCTCGACGCGGGCATAGTGGCCGGTGGCGACGGCATCGGCTCCGTAGGCGGCGAGGCCGCGACGGAGGAGCTCGTCGAACTTGATGTACTGGTTGCAGGCCTGGCAGGGGTTCGGCGTCGAGCCCTCGAGATACGAGTCGACGAAGGCGTCGATGACGCGCGCCCCGAACTCGCGCTCGACGTTCAGGATGAAGAACGGGATCTCGAGCAGCTGCGCGACGCGGCGCGCATCGTCCGCGGCGTCGGGCGAGCAGCAGCTGCGCGACAGCTCGAGGCCCTCGGGCATCTCGCCGTGCGTGCGCATCCAGACGCCGATGACCTCCTCGTCGGTGCGCTCCCTGGCCAGGAGGGCGGCGGCGACCGACGAGTCCACGCCGCCGCTCATCGCGGCCACGACACGGCTCATGCGGTCGCCACGAGCGGCTGCGAGGCGCGGAGGCGCCGGACGCAGGCGCCGATCACCTCGATCGCGTGGTCGATCTCGTCCGCGGTCGTCTCGGCCCCGGAGGTGAGGCGCAGCGAGCCGTGCGCGAGCTGCTCGTCGATGCCCATCGCCAGCAGGACGTGCGACGGCTCAACGCTGCCGGTCGTGCAGGCCGAGCCGGTGCTCGCCTCGATACCCTCAAGGTCGAGCGCGGCGACGAGATCACCACCCTCCAGGCCCTCGATGACGACCGAGGCGCTGTTCGGCAGCCGCTCGACCGGGTGGCCGGTGAGCTCGACGCCGGGCAGGGCGACGAGCCCCGCGATGAGCCGATCCCGGAGGGCGGCCGCCGCGGTGGGCGCCTCACCGGCCAGAAGCCGCATGGCGGCCGCAAACCCGACGGCACCCGCCACGTTCTCGGTGCCGGCGCGCCGCTGGCGCTCCTGCGCGCCGCCGTGCAGCTGGGGCAGCATCGCCGTTCCCTGGCGCACGTAGAGCGCGCCGATGCCCTTCGGTCCGCCCAGCTTGTGGGCCGACAGGCTGACGAGCGTCGCCTGCCACGCGTTCGGGGTCGGGGGCTCGAAGGCGGCGGACTGGACGGCATCGGTGTGGAACGCGACGCCGCGCTCGCGGCAGATGGCGCCGACCTCGGCGACCGGCTGCAGCGTGCCGACCTCGTTGTTCGCCGACATGACGCTGACGAGGATCGTGTGGTCGGTGATCGCGGCGGCCAGCTCGGCCGGGTCGACGCGCCCGTATCGGTCCACCGGCAGCCGGGTGATCGCGAAGCCCTGGCGCTCGAGCACCGCGCAGGCGTTCATGATCGCCTTGTGCTCGACGCTGCTCGTGATGATGTGCCGGCCACGCGCGCTCGCGGCCCACGCGACGCCCTTGACGGCGAGGTTGTCCGACTCGGTGCCGCCGCCGGTGAAGACGATCTCGCGCGCCTTCGCGCCGAGGAGCGCGGCGATCTCCTCGCGCGCCTCGTCGAGCCCCTGGCGGGCACGACGGCCGGATGCGTGGATGCTCGACGGGTTGCCGTGATGCTCGCTCAGGTACGGGAGCATGGCCTCGAGCACCTCGGGACGGAGCGGCGAGGTCGCCGCGTGGTCGAGGTAGATCGCCATGGACCGATGATAGCCGCGCACCGCCCCGCCCGCGCCCGCGGCCTCAGTCGTCCTCCACGACGCGCAGGTGCAGCTCCTCGAGCTGGGCGTCCGCGATCGATGAGGGCGCATCCATCATCAGGTCCGTGCCCGACTGGGTCTTCGGAAAGGCCATGACCTCGCGGATGTTGTCGACCTCGGCGTAGAGCGCGGCCCAGCGGTCGAGGCCGATGGCGATCCCGCCGTGCGGCGGCGCGCCGTACTCGAGCGCGTCCAGCAGCGCGCCGAACTGGTCGCGCATGCCCTCGATGCTGTGCCCCATGAGCGCGAACGCCTTCTCGAGAAGCGCCCGCTCGTGGATCCGGACCGATCCGCCGCCCGCCTCCCAGCCATTGAGGGCGAGGTCGTACTGCTGCGCGGCGACCGATCCGGGATCGGTCTCCATGCGCTCGACGTCCTCGGGCACCGGCGCGCTGAACGGGTTGTGGGTCGCGTCCCAGCGCTCGCTCTCCTCGTCCCACGTGAACATCGGGAAGCGGTGGACCCAGACGTAGGCGAGCACGCCGGGACGGCGAAGCCCGAGCCGCTCCCCCATCTCCAGGCGCACGCGCCCGAGCGCCTCGGCCGCCGCGATCCGGTCCGCGTCGGCGACGACGAGGACGAGGTCGCCCGGCACGGCGCCGACGGCGGCGACGAGCCCCGCCTCGCGCCCCGCGAGGAACTTCGCCGCCGGCCCGTGGAGCGCGCCATCATCCGCGACGGACAAGTGGACGAGGCCCTTCGCGCCATGACGCTTCGCGAGGTCGATCAGCTCGTCGAGCTCCCGGCGCGAGTAGCCGCCGCACCCGGGCGCCGCGATGCCGAAGACGGCTCCCCCGGCCGCGATCGGCTCGCTGAAGACCCGGAACTCGATGCCGCCGACGGCCTCGGTCAGGTCGACGAGCTCCATGCCGAACCGGATGTCGGGCTTGTCGGAGCCATAGCGGTCCATCGCCTCCGCGTACGTGAGGCGCGGGAATGGCTCGGTCAGGATCGGCCGCTCGGGCAGCACCTCGGCCGCGACGCGCGTGACCATGCGCTCGACGGTCGAGATGACGTCCTCCTCGCTCACGAAGCTCATCTCGATGTCGACCTGGGTGTGCTCCGGCTGCCGGTCGCCACGGCCGTCCTCGTCGCGGTACGCGTGGGCGAGCTGGTAGTAGCGGTCGTAGCCGGCGACCATGAGCAGCTGCTTGAGCTGCTGCGGCGACTGCGGCAGCGCATAGAACTCACCGGGGCGGAGGCGCGAGGGCACGACGAAGTCGCGCGCCCCCTCCGGCGTCGAGCGGATGAGCGTCGGCGTCTCGACCTCGACGAACCCGTCGTCCTCGAGCGCCCGCCGAATGGCCGACCCCAGCCGCGCGCGCATGAGCATCCGCGCCTGCATCGGCGGACGGCGCAGGTCGAGGTAGCGATGCTTCAGGCGCAGGGACTCGTCGAGCCCGGGCTGCTCCTCGTTGATGTAGAACGGCGGCACCTTCGACGGGTTGAGCACGCGGAAGCGGTCGACCGCGATCTCGCTCTCGCCGGTCGCCAGCTCGGCGTTCGTCGTGCCCTCGGGTCGCGCCCGCACGACCCCGGTGACCTGGACGACCCACTCGTTGCGCGCCGGCTCGGCCGCGGCGTGGGCATCGGCGGCGTCCTCGGCGTTCGTGACGACCTGGGTGATCCCATGGCGATCGCGCAGGTCGAAGAAGGCGAGGTTGCCGTGGTCCCGGCGTCGATGCACCCAGCCGGCGAGCGTCACGCGCGTCCCGGCGTCTCCCGCACGGAGCTCGCCGCAGGTGTGGGTGCGAAACGCGGTGCTCATGGGAGCGTGCATGGTAGCCGATCGCCCGCGGC
>CAZKFP010000047.1:0-9030 GCA_964552085.1 uncultured Steroidobacteraceae bacterium | reverse complement strand
CCCCAGCGACCCCTCGGCACCCGCGCGAGAGCGGTTCTAGACTGGACGCATGTCCCTGTATCGGCTCGAGGAGGACCCGAAGCTCGAGGCTCCGGTGCTCGTCGCCGCACTCGAGGGCTGGGTCGATGCGGGCAGCGCGGGGACGACCGCGGCGGCGCAGCTGGCGGATGACGGCCGGCTCGTCGCGACCTTCGATGCCGATGCCATCTACGACTACCGATCGCGCCGCCCGACGCTCGACATCGTCGACGGGCGGCCGCTGAGCCTGGCCTGGCCGACGCTCCAGGTCATCGCGGCCCGCATCGGCGAGCGCGACCTTCTCGTCCTGCGCGGTCCGGAGCCGGACTTCCGCTGGCGCGAGCTGACGGCCGACGTGATGGAAATGGCGAAGCGGCTGAGTGTGGCGAGCTGGGCGAGCATGGGCGCCATCCCCGCGGCCGTGCCGCACACGCGCCCGGTGCCGATCCTGGCGACCGCATCGGCTCCCGATCTGCTGCCGGAGGGCATCCGGCAGGGTCCGGACGGGCTGCTGCGGGTTCCGTCGGCGGCGCTCTCGGTCATGGAGTTGGCGGCGTCGACGCACGGCATCCCGGCCGTCGGGTTCTTCGCGCAGGTGCCGCACTACGTGAACGCCTCGTACCCCGCAGCGTCGATCGCGCTCCTCGCGGCGCTCGGCCGGCACCTCGGGATCGAGCCGCCGGTCGGGCATCTCGCGACACGCGCCCTCGAGCGGCGCAACCTTCTCGACGCCGCGACCGCCAGCGACGAGGAGACGAAGGCGCACGTCGAGCGGCTGGAGCAGATGGCCGACGAGTCGCGGCTGCCTGTCGGGGATGAGCTGATCGCCGACATCGAGCGCTTCCTGCGCGAGGGCGACGACGGCAATGGCGAGCCCGGCGGGGGATCGCACCTGCACTAGGCCGGTTGGCGTTCCCCGCTGCGCTTGCCAGTCGCCGCTGGCGCGCCAGCGGCCTCGGCGGCCACCGCGGCGTTCAGGCGGTCGAGGAACGGCTCCGCTCCGATGCGGGTGAAGGTTGCGCGGGCTTCCTCCGCGGCTCGGCGCCGTTCGGCGGGCTCCATCGCCCCGGTCACGACGATGTCGAGGTCGCAGAGCGCGAGCGTGTAGTCGAGCCCGATCTCCCGCCAGGCGCGCTGCGCCTCGGCGTAGTGCGCGCGGGCCTCGGCCGTGCGCCCTTCGAGCATCGCGATGCCGCCATCCATGGTCTCGAGCGTGGCGCTCGTCCGCCGGCCGCCGGTCGCGGTCGTCTCGTAGGCGGCACGCATGCGCCGAGCGGTCGTCACGTCACCGTGCCAGGTGGCCGCGTGCGCGGCGTGCGCAGCCGCGTCGATGCCGGCCATGCCGTTCGTCATGATCTCGTCGGCCAGCCCGATGAGCTCCGGCAGTCGGTCGGACACGAGATGCGCCGCGAGCAGGCCCCACGACCCGCTGGCGAGGTACTGCGGATCGTCGAAGGAGCGGCTCTCCGCGTAGATCCGTCGGGCATCCTCTTCGACGTCCTCGCCGCGCAGGGTGCGAATGACCGTCATGTGCGTACCGAACCAGAGCCGCTCCGCCAGCTCCGCCGTTGTGAGATCCTGGTCCGCGAGCGCCTCCATGACCCAGTCCCACTCGCCGGCCTCGAGTCCGACCTCGATGGCATTGCCGAGCACGTATCTCAGGCCCCACGCGTGCCCGTACTTCTTGGTCCTCTCGATCCCGTCGCGTGCGAGCTGGAACCCGAGGAGCGGGTCATCCCTGCCCAGCGCGTACGTCAGGTTGATCAGGGCACGGGTTGCAGCGCCGAGCCTCGAGCGCCGCCGCGCCACCTCGAGCGCCCCGGTGAGTACGACGACCGACTCGGTCACCCGGTTGACGTTCGACAGCGCCGTGCCGCGCGTGATGAGCAGGTCGAGCAGCAGGTCCTCTCGCTTGTCTCGCACGTCACGCTCGTCCTCCGAGACCGGACGATCCTCGGCTAGGAGCACCTGGTCGGCCACCTCGACCGCCCGTGCGTCCTGCTGGGATCGCATGAGCGCCTGGGCATAGACGGTCGCCACCGGCAGGTAGCCCGGGTCGCCCGGCGCTAGGCCGGGCTCCTCGAACGCCTCGGTCAGGACCTTCATGGCGCGGTCGTGGTGGCCCTCGAGGAGGAGGTTGCCGAGCGTCGCAGACGCGACCCGCCGGGCGGGCACGTCGCCGATCTCCGTCGCGAGCTCCATCGTCCGCTCCGCGTGGTGGACCGCCGCGTCGAGCAGCCCGGCGCCGGACGCTGCGGACCAGGCGGACTTCCGCAGGTCGAGCTCGTCGGCCGGATCGCTGACGACAATGAGCGCGCTCTCGAGGTAGCCGTGCGCCCGACGGAACGAGCCGAGGTCTGATGCCCGCTGCGCGGCGGCGCGCAGCGCGACACGCGCCTGGGTGGCCACGGCGGCACCCTCCGGGCCGTCCGGGTGGGCCTGGTAGGCATCGACGTAGTGCTGCGCCAGGACGCCCGACAGCTCGTCGTCGCCGAGCGCCTCGTAGTAGCGCGCGGCGGCCAGGTGCCGCGCGCGCCGGTCGTCGCGCGAGAGCGTGCCGTATGCGACCTCCCGCAGCAGACCCTGGACGAAACGGTACTGCCCGCGCTCGGGCGAGCGGGGATCGTCGTCGATCGTGAGCAGCTCGCGCTGGACGAGGTGCTGGAGCATCGGCCCGACCTCGTCGCTCGCTGCGCGGGTGACGGCCGTCAGCGCGGCGAGCGTGAAGGAGAGACCGAGCACGGAGGCGTCCTGGATGAGGCCGCGCTCCGCGGGCGCCAGCCCGTCGATCCGGGCCGCGATGAGCGCGTGGAGCGACTCCGGCACGGCGATCTCGCGCAGCTCACCCACCGGACGGTACGTGTGGCCGTCGCGCTCGATGCGCCCGTCGTTCAGGAGCATCCGGACCGTCTCGACCGCGTAGAGCGGGATCCCCTCGGCCCGCCCGACGATCTGCCGGACGACGGGCTCGGGCAGGCCGGGGACGAGCCCCGCGAGGAGCGCGGCGACGTCCTCGTCGGCGAGCGGCGCCAGCCCGAGCGACGTGAAGCTGAGCTGGCCGGCTCCCCAGGTTGGGCGGCGGTCGAGCAGCTCGGCGCGGGCGAGCGTGACGAGGTAGATCGAGCGACCCCGCGACCAGGTGACGAGCTCCTCGATGAAGTCGAGCAGGCCGTCATCGGCCCATTGCAGGTCCTCGAAGACCATGATGACCGGCGCCTTCTCGGCGATCCGTTCGAAGAACGTCCGCCACGCCAGGAAGAGCTGCCCGCGATCGTGGCCCTGGCCCTCGCCGATGCCGAGCAGGTGGAGCAGTGGCTCCTCCAGGCTGCGCCGCTCGTCGGCATCGGTCACGAACTCGTCCAGGCTCTTCGCCAGCTGCTCGCGCGTCGTGGCCTCGTCGTCGTCTTCGCCGATGCCGATGCGCATGCGCACCATCTCGCCGAGCGCCCAGAAGCTGATCCCGTCGCCGTACGCCGGGGATCGGCCCTCGTGCCAGTACGCGAGCTCGGTGACGCCGGCGATGTACTTGAGGAACTCCCAGGCCAGCCGGCTCTTGCCGATGCCCGCCTGGCCGATGACCGACACGAGGCGCGCGCCCCTGTCGCGCGCGGTGGCGTGGTAGAAGTCCTTGACGAGCTGGAGCTCCGATTGGCGGCCGACGAAGGGTGGCTCCAGCTGCTCGGTCCGACCGACGCCGCCGCGCTGGGCGACGACCTGCATGGCGCGGAACGCGGGGACCGGGCTGGCTTTGCCCTTGAGCTCGTGCTCGCCGGCCTCTCCGAACGTGATCGCGTTCGAGGCAGCGCGGCGGGTGCCCTCGCCGACGAGGACCGTTCCGGGGCTGGCGATCGACTGGAGGCGCGAGGCCGTGTTCACGAGGTCACCCGCGACCATGCCCATGCCGGCCGCACCGATCGTCACGATGGCCTCGCCGGTGTGGACCGCCGCCCGCAGCGCGAGGTCGGGCACGCCACGCTCGCTGCCGAGGCGGCGGACGGCGTCGACGAGTTCGAGCGCGGCACGGACGGCGCGCTCGGCATCGTCCTCCTGGGCGGCCGGCGTGCCCCACACGGCCATGACCGCGTCCCCGATGAACTTCTCGACCGTCCCGCCGTAGCGGTCGACGACGGTTCGGCAGGTCTCGAAATACGCGTTCAGGAGCTCTCGGACGTCCTCCGCGTCACGCGCCTCGGAGAGGGTCGTGAAGCCGACGAGGTCGGCGAAGAGCACGCTGACGAGGCGCCGCTCGGCGGTCGGTGGTTCCACGCCGGGTGCGGACGCCGGGGAGTCGGCTCCGGCCGCGGCAAGCTCGACTCCGCACTCCCCACAGAACCTGGCGCCCGAGGTGTTCGGCGTCCCGCAGCTCGGGCAGGTCAACGCGAGGCGCTGACCGCAGCTGAGGCAGAACTTCCGGCCGGCCTCGTTCTCGGTGGCGCAGCTGGTGCAGATCATTGGGCGTGGCTCCTCCTGCCGTCGCCAAAGTATCACGACCCGCGGTGCGCGGAGTCAGCCCTTCTTCTTCTTGCCACTCTCGACGGGGGTGGGCGCGTCGAGGATCTCGTCGATCGCGCGGCGGGCCTGGAAGGGCGAGCGGTAGGAGGCCTGGGACAGGGGGGCGTCCGCATCGGCCTTGATGTACCAGCTTCGCTCACCGGCCACGTACTGGATCTCGTAGCCGCGATGCTCCTCCGACGGCTGCGGGGCGTCGTTCGCCAGCCGGATCGTGGCCTCGCGGGCGGTCTTCGGGTTGCAGGTCGCGCATCGGGAATCGAGGATCCCGTGGGGGCAGCGACGGCAGGAAGCGCAGCGTTGGGTTTCGAACCCGTGGATGCATCGGTCGGTCATGGGCACCTTATTCCGTGGGAGTCCTAAGCGTACACCGGATCGATGTGGTACATTTCGCACACGTGTTCGAAAGGCGCACCGGTCTGCGCCGCTTCTCATCTGAAGTCCGAGCTTGATCAACCGTTCGCCCTGACCGGGCCCCGCTTCCAGCGGGAGGGCCTCGTCAGGAGCTATTCCCTTGTCCTTCTCTACCCTTGGGCTCACGCCCGACCTGCAGCGCGCTGTCGCGCGCCAGGGCTACACGCATCCCACCCCCGTCCAGCTCGAGGCGATTCCGCTCGTCCTCGAGGGTCGGGATCTCATGGCCGGCGCCCAGACGGGCACCGGCAAGACGGCGGCATTCGTGCTGCCGATCCTCCAGCGCCTCGCCGCGCGCCCGTCCACCGACCGGCGCATCCGCGTCCTCGTGCTGGCACCGACCCGCGAGCTGGCGATCCAGGTCGAGGAGTCGGTCCGCACGTACTCGGGCGGCAGCGTCCGCTCGATCGCGATCTACGGCGGCGTCGGCTTCGGCGGACAGCTCAACGCGCTGCGTCGCGGCGTCGAAGTCGTCGTCGCCACGCCGGGGCGCCTGCTCGATCATTCCCGCCAGGGCACGATCGACCTTCGCGCCGTCGAGATCCTCGTCCTCGACGAGGCCGATCGCATGCTCGACATGGGCTTCATCCGCGACATCCGCCAGGTCCTGGCGCTGTTGCCGCCGCGTCGCCAAAACCTTCTCTTCAGCGCCACCTTCTCGCGAGAGATCCGCTCGCTCGCCGAGGGGCTCCTCGACCGGCCCGCATCGGTCCAGGTCACGCCGGAGAACACCGCCGTCGACCTCGTCGAGCAGGTCATCCATCCGGTCGACCGCGAGCGCAAGCGCGAGCTGCTGACGCACCTCGTGCGCACGCGGGTCATCGACCAGGCACTCGTCTTCACGCGGACGAAGCACGGGGCCAACCGCCTCGCCGAGCAGCTGAACAAGGACGGCATCGCCGCATCCGCGATCCACGGCAACAAGTCGCAGCCGCAGCGCGTCCGCGCCCTCGCCGACTTCAAGGCCGGCCGCATCCTGCTGCTCGTCGCGACCGAGGTCGCGGCGCGCGGGCTCGACATCGAGCGGCTGCCGCACGTCGTGAACTTCGAGCTGCCGATGGTGCCGTCGGACTACGTCCATCGCATCGGCCGCACCGGCCGAGCCGGCATCACCGGCACCGCCGTCTCGCTCGTCTGTGTCGACGAGGCGCCGCTGCTGCGCGACATCGAGCGGCTGCTGCACGGTCCGATCGCCTCGGAGGTCATCCCCGGGTTCGAGCCGAATCGCGAGATCCGGCCGGAGCCGATCCGCCTCCGCTCCGGCCAGCATGCCGGCCAGCGCGGCGGCCAGCGACGTGGGGCGCCGGGCCCGCGCCGCGACGGCACGCCGAACGTCCGCTACGGGTCGCGTCGAGGACGGAGTCCGCGCCGCGCCGAGGGCTCCTTCAGTCGCTAGCGTGCGCCGCCGCTCGATCCAGCCGTCGTCCCGTCGCCTGAGCCGGCCTTCCGGCCTGGCGACGGCAACCGCACGCTCGAGGCAGCGGGCGCGTGCCGCGGCGCGTCGGAGCTGGGCCCGTCAGATGGTCGTCGACAGGGACGCCGCCGGCAGGTAGCGCTGCGTGGCGTTGTTCGGGCCCGACTTGATCCCGCGTGCCGCCGCCGTCCGTCAGGATGAGCGTCGCATGCACGTTCGACTAGTCGATCCGGAGCGCGACGCGCCGGCCGTGACGGCCATCTACCGCCCGTTCGTCGCCGCCTCGATCGCCACGTTCGAGGAGGTCGCCCCGTCCGTCGACGAGATGGCGCGGCGCATCCGCGCGACGCTGGAGTGGACGCCGTGGCTCGTCGCCGAGGAGGCTGGTCGCCTCGTCGGCTACGCCTATGCCGCACGCCATCGGGAGCGCCCTGGCTACCGCTGGTCGGTCGACATCTCGGTCTACGTCGCCGAGGGCTTCGCAGGGCGGGGGATCGGGCGCTCGCTCTATGACGAGCTGCTCGACCTCCTGCGGCGGCAGGGTTTCGTGAACGTGTACGCGGGGATCGCCCTGCCGAATCCGGCGAGCGTCGCCCTGCACGAGGCGATCGGGATGCGTCGCATCGGCGTGTACGAGCGCGTCGGCTTCAAGTTCGGCGCCTGGCCGGACGTCGCCTGGTACGGCCTGCGCCTGGCCGAGCCCGCCAGTACGCCGCCGGAGCCGATCCCGCTGCCGGAGCTGCTCGCTCGGAGCGGCGCGGACGACGCACCTGGCGACTGAGGGGCGCAGAACCCATCCCGGCCTTATTTGTAACGGCAGCGGTTACAAATAGAGGAGTGGCGCAACGCCGTGGACGGCGCACCCGCATCGGCCTAGGCTGGTGCGCACGATGAGCACCTTCCGGTATACGCGCTGGGACGGGACACAGCAGCTCCCGGCATTCGAGGCGGACGACGTGCTCGACGCGCTCGCGGACGACATCCTCGCCGAGGGCGACGTGCGCCGGGCGCTTCAGCGTCTCATGCAGCGTGGCCTGCGCGGAACGCGCGGCGGCGACATCCCCGGCCTGAAGCGGATCATGGAGCGGCTCCGAGCCCGCCGCCAGGCGGAGCTGGAGCGCGCGAACCTGGACGGCGTGCTCGACGAGGTCAACGAGCGCCTGGACGAGATCCTGGCCACGGAGCGGCGCGGCATCGAGGAGCGCGTGCGGGCGGCGGAGCAGCAGGCGCTCGACGCGCCACCGGGCGAGGCGCAGGACCAGGCGCGGATGGCGGAGCAGGTGCTGCGCCGGACGGCGCGGCAGCGCGAGTACCGGCTCGACGCGCTGCCTGACACGCTCGCGGGGCGGCTGCACGGCCTGCGCGACTACGAGTTCATGGACGACGCCGCGCGCGACGCCTTCAACGAGCTCACCGACGAGCTCCGTCAGCAGATGCTCCAGACGTACTTCGCCGGCCTGAAGGAGGGGGTGAAGGGGATCACCCCCGAGGACCTCGACGGGGTGCGGGATATGGTCCGCGACCTGAATGCGCTCCTGGAGCGGCATGCCACCGGGGCCGATACCCACGAGGAGTTCGCGGCGTTCATGGCGAAGCACGGCCGCTACTTCCCGCCGGGCATCGACAGCACCGATGCGCTCATCGAGCACCTTCATCGCCAGGCCTCGCAGATGGCCTCGCTCCTGAGCTCGCTCTCCCCGGAGATGCGCGAGGAGCTGCACGACCTGATGGACGACCTCCTGCGCGACGATCGGCTGAAGATCGACATGGCCCGCCTGGCCGGCAACCTCCAGGCGGCGCGCCCCGACCTGCCGTTCGGTGAGCCGTATCCGTTCGACGGCGAGGAGCCGATGGGCCTGGCCGATGCGCTCGCGGCGATCGACCGCCAGCAGCAGTACGACGCCATGGCGGAGTCGCTCGGCGCCGCCCGCGACCCGGACGCCCTCGAGCGGGTGGACGCCGACGCGCTGCGCGACCTCGCCGGCGACGACGCCATCGACGACCTCGACCAGCTTCGCGAGCTGACGCGGGCGCTCGAGGAGGCGGGCTACCTCGATCGCGACGGCGGCCATCTCGAGCTCACGCCGCGTGCGGCGCGCAAGCTCGGCATGCGCGCGCTGACCGACATCTTCAGCCGCCTGCGGCGCGAGGGCTTCGGCGGCCACGCGCTCCCGCGTCCGGGCCGTGGGGGAGAGCCGACCGACGAGACGAAGCCGTACGAGTTCGGCGACGCGTTCAGCGTCGACATCAATCGCACTCTCTTCAACGCGATGGCGCGGAGCGGCCCTGGCACGCCGGTCGTCATCGGTCCGAACGACTTCGAGGTCTCGCGCTCCGAGGAGATGACGCTCTCCTCGACCGTCCTGCTGCTCGACATGAGCCGCTCGATGCTCCTGCGCGGCTGCTCATCGGCGGCGAAGAAGGTCGCCATGGCGCTCCACACGCTCATTCACACGAAGTACCCGCGCGACCGTCTGTACGTCGTCGGGTTCGCGTACTACGCCCGCCAGCTGAAGCCGGAGTCGATCCCGACCCTCTCGCCGTACGAGTTCGAGTACGGCACGAACCTCCAGCACGCGCTCATCCTCGCGCGCCAGCTTCTCGGTCGAGGTGGCGGTGGCAACCGGGAGATCGTCGTCATCACCGATGGCGAGCCGACGGCGCACATCGAGAAC
>CAZKFP010000046.1:0-13997 GCA_964552085.1 uncultured Steroidobacteraceae bacterium | reverse complement strand
GTCCTGTATCGGCGCATCGACGAGCGCGCCGCGTGGCTCTTCGGCGAGGCGGGGCTCCTCGACGAGGTGCGGGGCCTGCTCGATGCCGGCTTTGGCCCGGAGCTGCGCCCGATGACGGGGCACGGCTACGGCGAGGCGGTGCGTCACCTGGCGGGGGAGTGGAGCCTCGAGCAGGCGATCGAGGTGACGGCTCGTCGCACGCGACAGTACGCGAAGCGTCAGTTGACCTGGTTCCGGCGCGACGGCCGCATCCTCTGGCTCCCCGCCGCTGATCGAGCGGCAGACGATCCGGACCTCGTCGATCGCGCCGATCGGCTCATTCGCGCCGCGCTGGGCTGAGCGGGTACCATGGCTCGAACAGATGTCCGAACGCGTACGCACGATCGACCTGACCACTCCGGTTGAGCGCGCCTTCCTCATCGGCCTCGACGATCCGTCCGACAGCCGATGGCCGGTGGGCCGCTCGCTCGCCGAGCTCGGCGCCCTGGCCGAGACGGCCGGGGCCACGGTCGTCGGTAGCGCCTCGCAGCGTCGCTCGGACCCCGATCCGGTCTGGTACTTCGGACGCGGTCGCGCCGCCGAGCTCGTCGACGAGAAGGCAGCGAGCGACTTCAACCTGCTTGTCGTTGACGACGAGCTGGCCCCGAAGCAGCAGCGCAGCCTCGAGAAGCTGCTCGACTGCAAGGTCCTCGACCGATCGGCCCTCATCATCGACATCTTCGCGCGGCACGCGACGACGAAGGAGGGCCGCCTCCAGGTCGAGCTCGCCGCGCTCGAGTACCACCTGCCGCGCCTGACGCGCATGTGGACCCACCTCTCGCGCACCGGTGGCGGCATCGGCACGCGCGGGCCGGGCGAGAGCCAGCTCGAGACCGACCGCCGCCTCATTCGCGAGAAGATCAAGAAGGTGCGCGCGGAGCTCGACGACGTGAAGCGCCATCGCGCCACGGCGGCCCGCAAGCGCGATCGCAACGAGGTCGCCACGGTTGCGCTCGTCGGCTACACGAATGCTGGCAAGAGCACGCTCCTGAACGCGCTGGCCGATGCGGACCTCTACACCGCCGACATGCTCTTTGCGACGCTTGACCCGACGAGCCGCCAGGTCACGTTGCCAAGCGGACGAGAGGTCGTCGTGACCGATACCGTCGGGTTCATCAACAAGCTGCCGCACGACCTCGTCGAGGCCTTCCGCGCGACGCTCGAGGAGGTCAAGCGTGCCGACCTGCTGCTCGAGGTCGTCGACGCCGCGGACGCGGACTTCGTCGGCCAGCAGGCGGCCGTCCAGAGCGTCCTCGACGAGCTTGGAGCCGGGACGAAGCCGCGCATCACCGTCTTCAACAAGACGGACCTGCTGCCGGCCGACGCGGGGTCGCCGCCGGCCAGCGAGACGACTGCCTTCGTCAGCGCCGTGACTGGCGACGGGCTCGACATGCTCCGCGAGCGGATCGGCGACGCGCTGCGCAGCCAGATGGTGGCGGTCGACGCCCTCGTGCCGTACGAGCGCGGCGAGCTCGTGGCCCGGGCTCACAGCTCGGGTGACGTCGAGCGGCACTACGAGGAGGGCGGCGTGCGCGTCAGCGGGCACCTGCCGGCGATGATCGCATCGGAGCTGACCGCCGCCGGCCGCAACGGCCAGCGTCCGAAGCCGCCACGCTGACCTCGAGCGTGACCCGCGACCCCGCACTGCGCGACGAGCTGCTCGACATGGCCGCTCGCGAGCTGGCCGCCGCCGACGCGTTCTTCGTCCGTTGTGCGGAGGATCCGGCGCTCGAAGCCGTGCTCGAGCGGCGCCTTGCCGGCCCCGCCACGCCGCTCATCACCGCGCTCGCGGCGTGGGAAGACGCGCCACCCGAGGCCGCCGTGCTCCTCGGCGTGAACGCCGCGAACGCGGAGCGGCTGGGCGAGCTGCTCGTCGATGCCTGGCCCGGCCTGCGGCGCGTCGGGAGCGATGGCGCGGACGCGGCTTGGATCCTCGCCCAGCATGCTGACCGCTCGAACGAGCGACGTCGCGCGTGGCTGCCGCTGCTGCGCGAGGCGGTCGAGTCCGGGGACGCCGATCCACGACACCTCGCGACGCTGACCGATCGCGTGGCGGCCGTCGCCGGCGAGGGGCAGGTGTACGGCACGATCGTGCTCCTTGCCGAGGACGGCGAGCCGGAGTTTCCGCTCCCGCTGGCCGATCCCGGGCAGCTCGAGGCGCGTCGAGCGGCGATCGGCCTGCCCACGATGGCGGCCGAGGCCGACTACCTGGCCGACGGCGACCTCGTTCCGTACGGGCCGGACCGCGGTTCCAACCCCGTCAACCAGTGGCCGATGGTCGTCGAGGGCCACGTCTCGGTCGAGGCCGTCCTCGACGCGGGGATCCGGCCCGTCCACCGCGTCTGGGCAGTGCGGCCCGGTGACCGCCGGCTCGGCCGGCTCAGGGCCCTCGCCCACGAGCGCGGCGTTCGGATCGAGCGCGTCGAGGCGGAGATCATCGATGAGCTGGCGCGGGGCCGGACGCACGGTGGCGTCATCGGCCTCGTCGGGGCGCGCCGCGAGCGCTCCGTCGCGCAGCTCCTATCCGAGGTGGGGGAGGGGTCGCTGGTCGTCATGCTCGACGGTATCGAGGACCCGTTCAACTTCGCCCAGGCGGTGCGGGCCCTGTATGCCGCCGGCGTGGACGGGCTCGTCGTGCGACGCAGCTGGGAGACGGCGCTGCCCGTCGTCACGCGCGCCTCGGCCGGTGCCAGCGAGCTGCTGCCGACGGCCGTGGCCGACTCGGCCGACAGAGCGGCGACGGCCTGCAGGATGGCCGGCATGCGGGTCGCGGCCGCCGTGAGCGATCCGCAGGCCGCGGACCTTCACGCGGCCGACCTGACCGGGGGCCTGTTTTTGCTCATCGGCGGCGAGCGGCGCGGCGTCACACGCTCGTTCGTGGAGCAGGCCGACTTGCAGGTTCGTATCGGCTACGGGCGGGCTTCTGCGCCGGACCTGGGGGCGGCCGCGGCGGCGGCGATCATCGGCTTCGAGGCGCTGCGCCAGCGGCGTCCCGCGGAGGACGGCTAGAAGACGCGGAGGCCGGCGACGCGATCGGTCTGCGTCGTGCTCGGAGCGCGGTGGAAGAGGGCCGTCAGGACTCGCTGCCGGGTGAGCAGGCTGATGAACAGGCAGATCGCGCTGAACGCGACGAGCAGGCCATAGCCGACAGTCAACGGTCCGAACGTGCCGCCGACGATCGGGCTGCCGACCATCGCCAGGCTGCCGAGACCGAGTCCCGCCAGCATCACGGACCACATTGAATATCGCATGGCCGTAGCGTACGCGCGCCACGGCCATGGCCCGATAGGACGATCAGGTGGGTCGTGCACAGGACCCGGTCAGCGCCCGCTACTCAGTCTGAGGCTCGCCCGGCCGCTTCCCCAAATGTATGTTATGTGATGTAGGTGAGCGGCGCGGAGCCCAAAAGGGCACGTGCCGGTACCTAGGTGTCGGTCAGTTGAGGGGAGGCGAGGATCGCCTCGACGAGTTCTTGCACGCGCAGCGCATCGGCGAATGTGGGGAGTGGATGAGGGCGGCCGCTCAGCATCTTGATGACGGCGCCGAGCTGCTCTTCGAGACCTTGTGTTGGCGGCGAAGTCGGCTGCAGGTCTCGCCATCCGTCGTCGTTGCCGACCTTGAGCTCGTTCCAGTCCTGGATCCGATACGAGGCCCTGCTGCCGTAGAGTGTCCATTCGTTAGAGTCGGGGGCGCGTCCGCCGACATCGCCGACCAGCAGTACCGGGACTTCACCGGCCTGGAGCTTGGCGCGAACTGCGGATTCGGTCCCTGTCGGTCCCCGGTTCACCTCCGCCTCGATCAGTTCGACCGGACCGAGCAAGCGGTCGGTCAGGTAGGCGAAATGCGAAAAGACCTCCCGGAGGAACCCACCCTGCTCCGGTTGTGTCAGCCACGAGCCGGCTCCTTGTTGCCACTTGCGCGGCCAGTCGTTGAAGGAGAGCCGGATCTCCAGACGTAGAGCCTCGCCGTGCCGCTCCTCGGCCAGCTCCTGTTCGAGTGTGGCAATGGTCGGGTGGGTGGCGAACGGGAAGTTCACAGCGTTGGGGATTTGGATCTCGTCCACCAAGCGCCGGGCCTCGGTCACGTCTACGGCGAGCGGTTTCTCACACAGGACGGCTCGACTCGCGCGACGCGCAAGTGGGACATGCGTCGCTGGCGGCGTAGCTATGTAGAACAAGTCGGCGGGCCGGGCGAAGATCTCCTGAACGAAATCGAGAGCAGGATACTCGGCCGCAGTGGCTTCTCGGACCTTCGGGCTCAGGTCCCACGCCCAGGCAGGCTCGAATTCGGGGTGGCGTGCCATCTCCGCCAGCATTCGGCCACCCATGATCCCAGTTCCGACAATTGCGACCCGCACTGGCATCGGAAGTTATTCTGCCCTGCGGAGTTGGGGTTCCACGTTGTCATGGATCTCCCACGAGTGTCTCACGCAGAGACGGAAGTGAGCAACGGCCTTGGACCACATCGAGTTGAGTGACGGTCGACGGCTGGATTTTCGGGTGACCGGACCAGGCAGCGGATCAGTGCTGGTGTTCCATCACGGCACCCCCGGCTCTGGCCGTGGTTCCCGCATCCTCGATCAGCCGCCCATGAGCGGGGCCTGCGCGTAGTTTGGATGTCCCGGCCAGGTTACGGGGATTCTTCCCGCCAGCCGGGGCGAAGCGTTGTCGACATCGTCTGGGACACCGCTGAGGTGCTCGAGTATCTGGGAGTGGACTCGTGCACTGTCGGAGGAGGGTCTAGTGGCGGGCCGCACGCCCTCGCCTGTGCCGCACCAGCGACGAGATCAGGAGTCCAGGCCGGGATCCGACGGCTCCCAGTGGCGGTCCCACGCGGTGATGTCGCGTTCAGCGCCACACGAGCAGCGCTGGCGCATCATCGGGCGATCATCGACGACGAGGAAGTCGATGACCGACCACTGGTGCCGGTGCGTCGCGTCCGGCACCGACTCGCCGCGTGCGTCAGGAGGCGGTCGGCCCACCCGGTGACTCGGTCAGCGACGTTGGTGCCCCATGAACCGCGGGGATGCTCCCCAGCCGGCCCGCCTGGTAGTCGGCGAAGGCCTGCATGACCTCGTCGCGCGTGTTCATCACGAACGGGCCGGCCCAGGCCACGGGCTCGCGGATCGGACGCCCACCCAGGATGAGGACGTCGAGGTTCGGGCTGCGGCTCTCCTGCCGTTCCGCCGCGGTGACGCGCAGCGCGTTGCCCGGGCCGAGCACCGCCAGCTGGCCGGTCTGCACCCCGATGCGCTCGGCACCGACGAAGCCGTGACCGGCGAGGACGTACACGAGCGCGTTGTAATCGGCGCGCCACGGCATGGCGAGCTCTGCCTCAGGGCTCAGCGTGGCGTGCACGAGCGTCATCGGCGTGTACGTCGAGCCCGGGCCGGGGTGGCCGGCGACCTCGCCCGCGATGACGCGCGCCAGCGCTCCCCCATCGGCCGATGCGAGCAGGCCGACCTCGCCGGCACGGATGTCCTGGTAGCGCGGCGGCGACCACTTCTGGGCGCTCGGCAGGTTCACCCAGAGCTGGATGCCGTGGAACAGGCCGCCGGACACGACGAGCGCCTCCGGGGGCTTCTCGATGTGGAGGATTCCCGCGCCGGCCGTCATCCACTGCGTGTCGCCGTTCGTGATCACTCCCCCACCCCCGTTCGAGTCGGAATGCTCGAACGTGCCGTCCATGATGTACGTCACCGTCTCGAAGCCACGGTGCGGGTGCCAGGGCGTGCCCTTCGGCTCCCCCGGCGCGTACTCCACCTCGCCCATCTGGTCCATGTGGATGAACGGGTCGAGCTGCGCGAGATCCACTCCGTGGAACGCGCGCCGCACCGGGAATCCCTCGCCCTCGAACCCTCGGGGCGCGCTCGTGAGGCTGAGCACGGCACGCTCGTGCGCCACGCTCGGATCCGGCGCGCTGATCCTCGGAAGGACGGTGATGTCGTCGACTGTGATCGCTGGCATGCTCGAATGATACCACGATGATTGCGGATGCAACTACCGACGAGCCCCGGTCGGATCAGCGACGCTCGGCGGGCACCCCGAGCGTGACCGCGGCCGCGACGGTGGCCGTGGCGAGGGCCATCGCCTGGCCCGATGAGAGTCCCGCCTCCCCGGCGAAGAGCGCGGTTGCGGCGCTCGGGATCGCGCCGAGCAGAACCGGCACGAGCGTCCACCCGAGGACGAGGACGGTCGGCGCCGTGGCACCCGGCAGCCGCAGCATGCGGGTCACGACGGCGGTGAGGACGCCGAGGAAGGCCGCGAGCAGGAGGATGAGGATGAGCGCCGGCTGGTCGCGCGCGCCGGAGGCCTCGACGAGCCGCACGATCCCCTCGTACGCGACCGTGACCGCCAGGGCCAGCAGCGCGCCGAGGAGGACTGATCGGGCTCCGATCACGACCGTGGCTCGTCGGCGAGACGCTCGGCGAGGCCACGGGCGATCCGATACGACCTCCCCGCCCCCATGACGAGCACCGCGTCACCATCGCCGAGGTGATCGGCGACGTATTCGGTCGTGACGTCCACGTCCCCGGTCGCGATGGCCGGGATCCCAGACGCCCGCT
This sequence comes from uncultured Steroidobacteraceae bacterium, assembly GCA_964552085.1. Lineage (GTDB taxonomy): Bacteria > Chloroflexota > Limnocylindria > QHBO01 > QHBO01 > JACDBZ01. The sequence goes on along the minus strand of CAZKFP010000046.1, from coordinate 7,393 downwards.
CGATCGCATCGGCCAGGTCCTCGGCCGACGTGGCGGCCATCGCCTGTGGCGTGTCGCGGCTCGCGAAGATGTCGGCGATGACGACCTCGTCCGCGTCGGCGAAGGCGGTCGAGAAGGCATCCATGAGGAGCGCGGTCCGCGAGTACATGTGCGGCTCGAAGACGGCCCACAGGCGGCGGTCCGGGCCGACCTTCTGACGTGCGGCGGATAGAGCGGCGCGAACCTCGGTCGGGTGGTGGCCGTAGTCGTCGTAGATCGTCACGGTGGGAGTATCGGCGATCAGCTCCATCCGGCGCCCGGCTCCGGCGAACGTGCGCAGGCCTTCGGCCAGCCGGTCGAGGTCCGCCCCGAGCGCACGGGCCATGATCAGTGCCGCCGTCGCGTTCATGACATTGTGCATCCCGGCCAGCGAGCTCTCCCAGCGACGCTCGAAGAGGGTGAACGCGGTCCCGGCACGCTCCATGACGATCTCGCTCGCCGCAGCCTCCCCTGCCTGGCCGTAGCGCACGATGCGACCGTCCCAGTCGCGCAGACGACCGAGGAGCTCGGTGGCGCCCGGATCGTCGGCGCTGATGACGAGCAGGCGGCCGTCGAGGGCCGGGTGGCTGCCCATGCCCCGCACGAAGCGCTCAAAGGCGTCCATGACGGCCGATGTATCGGCGAAGTAGTCCGGGTGGTCCATCTCGACGTTCGTGACGATGGCGCCCGCCGGGTGGTAGTTCAGGAAGTTGTCGCCGAACTCGTCCGCCTCGACGAGGAATGGCGCGCCGTCTCCCGCCCGGACCGACGCGCCCCAGCCGGGGATGAACGCACCGACCTCGACGGTCGGATCGAGGCCGGCGGTGACGAGGAGGTGTCCGAGCAGCGCCGTCGTCGTCGACTTGCCGTGCGTCCCGGTGACGCCGATGCCGATGCGGCCCTCGCCGGCCATGAGCTCTCCGAGCAGCGCCTGCCACGTGACGGTCGGCAGGCCCGCAGCGGCCGCGGCCTCGAGCTCGGGATGGCTCGGCACGGAGCGCAGCGCGGGGCTGATCGCCACTCGATGTACGCCCGCGAGATGCGCCGGGTCGTGGCCGGCGACGTGCGGCACGCCGGCAAGGTCGAGCGCCGGCGTGTACGGCGACGACTCGTCGAGATCGCAGCCGTCGACGATGGCGCCGGCGCGGCGGAGGAGGAGCGCGACACCCGCGGCGCCCGAGCCGGCAATGCCAATGACGTGGATCCGCTCGCCGGCGTCGATCACTCGCTAGGCCTCGGCCGCCACGCGCGTCGCAAGCTCGATCGCGGCGAGCGCCGAGGCGCGCTTGTTGCCGGCGCGGTCGTAGCCCCACGCATGGCGCTCGACGACGGCGGAGCCATCGCGAACCGCCGCCGCGACGTACGTCAGCCCGACCGGCTTCTCCGACGACCCGCCGTCCGGGCCGGCGATGCCCGTGACCGCGAGTGCGAGGCGCGCGACCGGGAAGCGAGCGAGCGCGCCGTCGGTCATCGCCTCGGCAACTTCGGCAGAGACGGCGCCGGCGCCGTCGAGGAGCTGGGCGGGAACGGCGAGGAGGTCCTCCTTCACGGCGTTCGAGTAGCTGACGATCCCGCCGAGGTAATGGTCGCTCGAGCGTGGGACCTGGGTGATGACATGTCCGACGAGCCCGCCGGTGCAGGATTCGGCGCTCGCCATCCGCCAACCGCGCTTCACGAGCGCTCGCCCGAGCCGGCGCGCGGCGGCGTCGAGCTCCTCGTCGGTGGGCGGACGTGGTGCCGGCATCGGGCTCAGCGGTAGTTCTGGAACTGGAGCGCGACCGGGTAGTCGAGCGCCTTCAGGTCGGCGATGATCGCCTGCAGCTCGTCGCGCGACTTCGCCGCGACGCGCACCGCGTCCCCCTGGATCGACGGCTTCGCCTTCGGAAAGCCCTCCCGGATCCGTTTCGAGAGCTCCTTCGCCTGCTCGGCGGTCAGTCCACGCTTGAGCTTGATCTCCTGGCGCACGGTCGCGCCGCCGGCGGGCTCGATCTTGCCCCACTCGAAGATCTTCAGCGAGAGACCACGACGCACCGCCTTCGACTCGAGCAGGTCCTTCGCGGCCCCGGCACGGTACTCGTCGTCTGCGGTCAGCGTGATTGCGTCCTTTCCGAGCTCGTACGCCACCTTGCTGCCCTTGAAGTCGTATCGCGTCCCGATCTCGCGACGCGCCTGGTCGAGGGCGTTCACCAGCTCCTGCTGGTCGAAGTCGCTCACGACGTCGAACGATGCATCCGATGCCATCTCGTGCCTATCCTCCTGAGCGGGTGATCCGCCACTCGACGACCTCGCTGTCGCCGCCCATGGCGTCGATGTTGATCCCGTTGATCGCCAGGCGCACGGCGCTTGCGTTCCCGGCCCGGATGCGGAGCGCCGTTTCCGCCGACAGCTTGATGCTCGCACCATCCGCCGCGATCGTGCCGGATACGCCCGCAATCGGCGTTCCGTCCTCCTCGATCTCGAGGTACGACTCGCCGCCGGAGACGGTCAGCGCGCCGTCGAGCCCATCGCCGGGTTGGACCGTCACGCGCCGCGTGATCGCCTCGCCGTCCGGCGTGATCGTGACGTCCCAGGTCCCGGGTGCGAGGGAGAGGCTGGCGCTGAACGCGCCGGCGGCATCGGTGCCGATCGTGAGCGGTGTGGGCGGCGGTGGCGCGACCGGCTCGATCGCGACCGCGGCGCCGCCCGGATCGGTGATGGTGAAGCTCGGAGCCGCCGCCGTCACGAGGGTGGCGGAGGCCTGGAGCTGCGAGGACGGCGCGGCAGTCCCGGCAATCGGCACCACCCCGGTGATGATGGCGTCGGACGGCGGCAGCTCGAGCGTGACGGCGACAGTCACGGGTGATGGGCTGACGGCCACCTCGTTCACGACGACGACCGTGCGCCGCTCGACCTCGGAGTCGCGCTCCGTGACCGGATCGTACGCCTGCAGCTCGATCACGTTCGATCCTGGGAGGAGCCTGACGGTGACCTCGAACCGCCCCTGCGCGTCGGCGACGACGGTCGGGTTCTCGGTCAGGTTGCTCACGGTGACGCGCGCGTTCGGAGCGGTTTCGCCGATCACCGTCATCGTCGTCTCGGCGTAGGCACCGACGTTCGTCGCCGGTTCCGTGATACGAAGCTCCGGCTGGCGGGCGAAGTTCACGAGCTCGTAGCCGATGTAGGCGATGAAGGCGCCGACGCCGATCGTCAGCAGCGCTGCGAAGAGGAGCTGTGGGGTGACGATGAAGCCGCGCGAGCCCCGGGTCGTGATCGGCCGCGGCGGTGTCGGCGCCCGCGGCCGCTCGGTCGCGACGGACGTCTCGAGCCGAAACAGGTCGATGAGGTACTCGGGGTCAAGCTCGAGGTACGCGCCGTAGTTGCGCAGGAAGCCGCGCGTGTACACCGATCCGGGCAGGTCGCGGTATTCGCCGCGTTCGAGTGCCGAGAGATACCGCTCGCGGATCTTCGTGTCGCGCTCGACGCGCGCGAGGTCCACACCCTTCGCCTCGCGGGCGGCGCGCAGCACCTCCCCGAGCTTGTGGACCGGTTCGGTCACGCCTCGTCATCCTCACCCGGACCCATGTCGCCGCCCCACCCGTCGCTCGTGACGAGGACCTCCCGGAAGCGGCTTCCGTCAGCCGCGCCCACGATCCCACGGTCCTCCATCTGGTCGAGGATGCGCGCGGCCCGGGCATAGCCGATCCGCAGCCGTCGCTGCAGGAGCGAGGCCGATGCCTTGTCCGAGCGCCGCACGATGTCGACGGCCTGGCTGAACAGGGCGTCGGCATCGTCGTCGTCCTCCTCCTCGCCGGGACGTCCCCCCGGCTTGCCGTCGCGCTTCGGGGCCGTGACCTCGGGTCGGTACTGCGGTCCGCCCTGCGCGCGCCAGTGACGCGCGACGTCCTCGATCTCCGTATCGGTCACGAGCACGCCCTGGAGTCGCACGGCCCGCGGCGCGTCGATCGGCTGGTAGAGCATGTCGCCGCGACCGAGCAGGTCTTCGGCGCCGATCGTGTCGAGGATCGTGCGCGAGTCGATGCCTGACGTCATCGCGAACGCGATGCGCGACGGGATGTTCGCCTTGATGAGGCCGGTGATGACCTGCACGGACGGGCGCTGCGTGGCGACGACGAGGTGGATGCCGGTTGCCCGCGCGAGCTGCGCGATGCGCGTGACGGTGGCCTCGACCTCGTACGCGCTGACCATCATCAGGTCGGCCAGCTCGTCGATGATGATGACGATGTACGGCATGCGCGGCTCGCCGGGGCGCAGGGCCTCGTTGTAGCCGGCGATGTTGCGGACCCCGCGGGACGCAAACTCGGCGTAGCGGCCCTCCATTGTGCCGACCGTCCACTTCAGCGCGTTGACCGCCTTCTCCGGTTCGACGATCACCTCGGTCAGCAGGTGTGGGATGCCCTTGTACTGCGCCAGCTCGACCCGCTTCGGGTCGATGAGGATGAGCTTCACCTCGGCCGGTGTCGCGTTCACGAGCAGGCTGACGATGATCGCGTTCACGCACACGCTCTTTCCAGATCCGGTGGCGCCGGCGATGAGCAGGTGCGGCATCCTCGCGAGGTCGGCGCTGAACGGCTGGCCCGCGACGTCCTGGCCGAGCGCGAAGGCGAGCTTCGACTTGCTCGCGGCGTCGGCGTAGTTCCGGCTGGCGAGCACCTCCTTCAGGGTGACGAGGTCGAATGCCGAGTTCGGGATCTCGACCCCGACGAACGGCTCGCCGGGGATCGGCGCCTCGATGCGGATGCTTCGCGCCGCCAGGGCCAGCGCCAGGTTGTCGGAGAGCCCCTCGATCCGGCTGAGCTTGATGCCGGGGTCGACGTCGAGCGCGTACTGCGTGACGACCGGGCCTTCCTGGATGCGCGCGACCTTGACGCCGATGCCGAAGTGCGCCAGCGTCTCGCGGATCCGCTGCCCCTTGGCGGTGAGATCCATCTGCGCCGCCGATGACTCGGGCGCATCGGCCAGCAGGTCGAGCGACGGCAGCTCCCAGGAGCGCTGGACCGGCTCGAGCGCAGCGTCGGACGCCCCGCCGTCCCCGACCTCGGCGAGGTGGGCTCCCTTCTCCGGATCGAGCTCGTCCGCGTCCGCGGTGGTCGGTCCGGCGGCCACGGGCACCGCGACGGCGGAACGTGGCACGCCGTTCGAGGGCATCGGCCGCTCCCGGCGCAGGATGACCGGTGGCTCGTCCTCGACGTCACCCCCGCCCGCCAGCCGATCGCGCATCCGGTCGATGAGGCCGAGGCGTGCCTCCGCCTCGGCGGCCGCCTCGGCCCGTTCGCGCGCCTCGGCGCCCCTCGGATGCTTCGCGGCACGGCGTGCTGCTTCCGCTTCCTGCTCGTGCCGCTCGTCGCGTCCGGCGAGATACGCGGCCACGAGGTCGCCGATCGTCATGTTGAAGTACAGGAGCAGCCCGACGGCGGCGAGGACGACGAGCACGATCCAGGCGCCGATCGCTCCGACCGCGCCGGAGAGCACCCCGCTGACGACGAGGCCGATCGCTCCCCCGCCCTCACCGGTCGGGACCGCATCGACGCTACCGCCGACGGCCAGGTGGAACATGCCCAGGATCGCGAGGGCGAGGACGGCTGCGCCGGAGGCCGCCATCCAGCGCTCGGCGGGCATCGTCTTCATCCAGAGCATGATCGCGAAGCCGGCCAGGAGCGGCGGGGCGAAGGCGATCCCCCAGCCGAGCAGCGTGCTGAGCAGGTCGTGCCACGGGCCGATGATCGCGCCGGCACCGGGATCGTCACCGGAGAAGAGGGCGATGACGCTGATGATCGCCAGGAAGAGCAGGAGGAGGGCGAGGCCCTCGCGCACGAACCGACCGCTCAGGACGAAGGGCGTCGTCTGCCGACGGCGCCGCGTCGTGCGGCGTCGGGTCGTCCTCCGTCGGGTCGGCACTCGGCTCAGACCTCCATCACGATCGGCAGGATCATCGGCCGCCGCTTCGTCCGCTGCTGGAAGAAGCGGCTCAGCGTGTCGCGCGTCTTCGTCTTCAGGTAGCCGGCCTCGGCGCCGTGCTCGTCCTCGTGACGCTGCTGCAGCGCCTTCAGGAGGTGGTCGCGCGCCTCGCCCATGAGCGGATCCTCGGGATCGGAGAGGAAGCCGCGGCTGACGAGGTCGGGCATGCCGACCGGCTGGCCGGTCTTGCCGTCCACGGTCAGGGCCACCATCACGACCCCGTCGGAGGCGAGCATCCGTCGGTCGCGCAGGATGACGCCGTCGATGCCGTCGATCGCGGCGATGCCGTCCACGAGCACGGCACCGGCGGTCACCGTGCCGGCCATCCGCGCCCGCTCGCCGTCGAACTCGACGATCTGCCCGTTCTCGAGGACGAAGATCTTGTCCATGTCGACGCCGGCACCCTCGGCCAGCAGGCCGTGCTGGACGAGCATGCGGTACTCCCCATGAATCGGGATGAAGTGCCGCGGCTGTACGAGGCCGAGCATGAGCTTGAGCTCCTCGCGCGACCCGTGGCCGGAGACGTGGCAGTGGACGACGGGCTCGTAGTGGACCATCGCCCCTTCCTTGAAGAGGTTGTCGATCGTCTTCGCCACCGCCTCCTCGTTGCCGGGGATCGGGCTGGCCGACACGATGACCGTGTCGCCGGGCTCGATCGTGATGTTGCGGTGGTCGCGGTTGCTCATCCGGGTCAGCCCCGACATCGGCTCGCCCTGCGATCCGGTGGTCATGACGACGAGCTCGTCCTTCGGAAGACGCTGCAGCTGCTCCTTGCGGACGAGCGTCCCTTCGCGGTCGTCGAGGTAGCCGCGATCGAGGGCGATGGCGGTGTTCTGCTCCATGCTCCGTCCCAGCGCGACCATCTTCCGGCCATGCGCCCAGGCGGCGTCGATCACCTGCTGAACGCGGCCGATGTTGCTCGCGAAGGTCGCGACGATGACGCGCCCGGGAGCTTCGCCGACGAGCCGATGCAGGCTCTCCCCGACGGTCGACTCGGAGAGCGTGTAGCCGTCCCGCTCGGCGCGCGTCGAGTCGCTGAGCAGGAACTCGACGCCGCGGTTCCCGATCTCGGCGATAAGGCCAAGGTCGGCGCGACGCCCGTCGGGCGGCGTGTGGTCGAACTTGAAGTCGCCCGTGTGGACGATCGTGCCGAGCGGCGTCGTGATGCCGTAGCCGACGCCGTCGGGAATCGAGTGGTTGACGCGAAACGGCGTGATCCGAAACGTCCCGACTGTGAACTCGACGCCGGGCTCGACGACGTGGAGCGGCGTCGAGTCGAGGAGCTTGTGCTCCCTGAGCTTGCCCTGGACCAGCCCCTCCGTCAGCCGCGTGGCGTAGATCGGCGTCCCGGGAATCTTCGGCAGGACGTACGGCAATGCCCCGGTGTGGTCCTCGTGACCGTGCGTGAGGATGATGCCGC
>CAZKFP010000045.1:0-5197 GCA_964552085.1 uncultured Steroidobacteraceae bacterium | reverse complement strand
CGCGTCCACCGCGCCGCTGTTCAGCAGCCGGCGGATGGTCGCCTCGTTGTCGTCCAGGCGATACAGCTCGCCGTCGAGGTTGGCGGTGAGGTAGAACGTACCGTCCTCGCCCTGGCCCATCGCGCTGAAGATCATGCCCCTCTGCGTGAAGCGCACGGTGGCGGTACCTCCGGCGGGATTGATCGTGCGGATCGCCCCGCACACGTCGGCGAAGACATACTCACCCGCGAATCGGGCGTCCGGACGCCGCTCGATGAAGCCGCCGATGATCGCGCAGTCGCCGCTTCCGTGCGGGTAGGCATACAGCGGCTCGATCAGCCCCGCCGGACACGTCTCCAGGCGACACTCCGTTCCTTCGAGTGCGCTCCACCCGTAGTTGCCACCGGGCTCGTCCGTCGCCCGGTGAACGTTGAGCTCCTCCCATGCCTCAGCCCCCACGTCACCGATGAACAGGTCGCCCGTCCGGGGATCGAAGCTGAAGCGCCACGGATTGCGGAAGCCATGCAGGTAGACCTCCGGCGCGCCGCCCCCGCGGGCGAATGGGTTGGTGACCGGGATCGCGTACGGATCGCCTGCCGGGTCGATTCGGATGATCGACCGAAGGAGGACATCGGGCTCCCAGGCTCGCGCCTCGGCACCGGTCGAGTCGTCACCGACACCCATGTACAGCATCCCGTCCGGACCGAACTGCAGCCCACCGCCCTTGTGCCAGATCGCCTCCTGGGGAATCGTCAGCACGATGCGTTCTCGGTGCCCGCGGAAGTTACCGAGGATCAGATCACCATCCGGATCGGTATAGGTCACGAACAGGCTTCCATCCGGATGTGGTGCGACGTCGTACATCCCCAGCTCACCGAGGTTGGACGACACGCGATCGCTGATGTCGAGGATCGTCTCGCGGCTGCCGTCGGGCCGCAGCAGAATCACGCGACCCGGCCGTTCCACCACGTACAGGTTCCCGTCCCCTGCGGTGCGCACGCTGGACGGGACATCGAAGCCGTGGGCGATGAGCGTGAGCCGAAACGGGGATGACCATGGCGCTGCATCGAGGGCGGTCGCTCCGACCGCCAGCGATCCGGCGAGCGCCACCACCAGCGCGACGGTCCTGTGCCGGACGATGAACGTCGCGAGGCTTCGAAGCGGCCGCGGGGCTCGGATTGCGCCCATGTCGGCACCGTAGCACGGAGCTCATGGGGGTGGGGAATCGGTCCAGCCAGGGGCCGTCCGCGTACGGACTTGACACGATTCATATAGTCACGATATGACTCGTATTGCCACCGGCACCATGCGCGCGTACAACGAGCTCCGAGCGGCGCAGGCGCAGGCAACGCGGGCCCGCATCCTCGAGGCCACCGTCAACGTGATGGCTCGCGGCGTCGCGAGCGTGTCCATTCCCGCGGTCGCGCGCGAGGCCGGCGTGTCGGTCCCGACGGTCTACCGCCATTTCGGGACGAAGCGCAATCTCCTTGCAGCGCTCTTCCCGCATGTCCTGCGGCGTGCCGGTATCGATGAGCTCATACCCCCACGGTCCATTGACGAGCTCGGGCACGGCGTGCGTGCTCTCTTCGAACGCATCGACTCGGCAGGGGACCTCGCTCGGGCAGCGGCGGCGAGCCCGGCCGCCGACGAGGTGCGGCGCGTCGACATGCCTGCTCGGCTCGAGCTGAGCCGCCGGCTCGCCGATTCGATCGAGCCGAAGCTCACACCGGGCGACCGGGACCGGATCGCACGCCTCCTGACGATCCTGATCTCTGCATCTGCGCTGCGCGTGTGGCGCGACCATCTCGGCTCAACGGTGGAGGAGGCGGCCAACGACATCGATTGGGTGATCAATGCGGCAATAGCCGCCAGCACAAGGAGTGAACCATGACCTCCACCGCGGTCCGACGGCTCAGCGACGTCGGCATGGCCGATGCCGCCGAGGTCGGAGGCAAGGCCGCCGGCCTGGGCGAGCTGATCGCTGTTGGCGCGCGCGTTCCGGATGGCGTGGTCCTCACCGCTGCGGCCGCTGAGCTGACCGAGGACGAGCGCGAGCCGCTGTTGCGCGCCGCCGCCGACGAGCTGGGCGCCGGACCGTTCGCCGTCCGCTCCAGCGGCGTCGCCGAGGACGGCGCGGAGGCTTCCTACGCCGGCATGTATGAGACGGTCCTCAACGTATCGGCAGACGAGCTCGCCACGGCGACGGATCGAAGCATTGCCAGCGCAGGTGCGGCTCGCGTGGCGGCCTACACGGCGGCCAGGCATGGCCCGGACGGCCGTATGGCGGTGATCATCCAGCGCATGGTCGCGCCGTCCGCCGCCGGTGTCGCCCTCACCGCCGATCCCATCACCGGGGATCGGGGCTCGACTGTCATCTCCGCCGTGCGTGGCATCGGCGATCGATTGGTATCCGGTGAGGCCATCGGTGACGAATGGGTCGTCGCGGGCGGGGACGCGACTCCGCGCCGCCAGCCCGAGCAGGCCCTCAGCCGCCGACAGGCGATCCAGGTGGCAAGCGAGGCTCGGCGGATCGCCGCTGCCCGCGGAGCTCCCCAGGACATCGAGTGGGCGATCGATGCGGACGGCACGCTGTGGATCCTCCAGGCCAGGCCGATGACGGCACTGCCGCCTGATGTCTCCTGGGACCCGCCAGCGCCCGGCGCCTACACTCGCGCGTTTCGGTTCGGCGAATGGATCTCCGAGCCGGTGACGCCCCTGTTCGAGTCCTGGCTGTTGACAGCCATGGAGGACCGCCTGCATGTTCTCCTCGAGGAGATGCTCGGGGAGCGTGATCCGCGCCCCTACCACGTCGTTGTCAACGGCTGGTACTACTACTCGATCAACTGGCTCTCCGCTCGAGTCTTCGCTCGCAACCTGCCAGGCATGCTCTGGCATCTGATCCGATCCCCGCGCCATGTTGCGGGGCTGTTCCCGGCAACCGTTCGTCACAGCGTTCCGCCCCTGGAGCGGGCCTGGCGCGAAGACCTTCTGCCACGCTACCGAGCAGCGGTCGCGGCTGCCGAAGGACGCGTGGAGACGGTGGCGGTCACGGAGCTTCCCGCCCTGATCGATGAGCTGGCTGACCTCGCCGGCGAGTACTTCACCTCGATCGCCGCGCTGGCCGGTGGCGCCTTCAAGATCGAGATCAACCTTGCGCAGTTCTACCGCCGGCACCTGGCCAGCTCGCTCGGCGGCAGCCACCTCCCGCTGGTGGCTGGCTTCGAGCCACCCGCGGATCCAGGGCGGCACGCCGTGGTGTCGCTCGACTGGTGGCACGCGCCTCTCCCGCCTGCGGACAGCGCCGCGACACCCGGCGGGCGGCACGCCTCGGTGGTCGAAGCACGGCAGGCGGCCGAGAAGGCGGCATTCCAGGCGCTCGCTTCAGCACCGCGGCGCCTGCGCGCCTTCCGCAAGCTGCTTGCCGACACGCAGCACCTCGCATCCGTGCGTGAGGAGCAAGTGCCCCACCTGACACTCGCGTGGCCGGTCATGCGGCGAGCGGTATTGCGTATCGGGGAATCGCTGGCCGCCCGCGAGGTGATCCCTGAACCTGACGACGTCTTCTTCCTGACCCGTGACGAGGCGTTGCAGGCGCTCGACCCAGCGGATCGAGGACGCCGAGCGACGACGATCGACGTCGCTGCGCGCCGGGCAACGAGGGAGGAGCAGGCCGCGCTGGTGGCACCGCTGATGGTCGGCCGCATGACCCGGATGATGCGGTCGGTGTGGGAGAGGCTCCCGCGGCTCGCCGGTGCCGCTCCATCGGACGGCGCCCTCGTGACGGGCACGCCGGCGGCGCCGGGCCGCGCGACCGGGGCGGTCCGTGTCATCCGTGGCCCGCGGGAGTTCGACGCCCTTCAGCCTGGAGAGATTCTCGTGGCGCCGCTCACCGCCCCGGCCTGGACGCCGCTCTTCAACCGAGCGGCAGGAGTCGTGACCGACGTCGGGAGCCTCGCGTCACATGCCTCGATCATCGCGCGGGAGTACGGGATCCCGGCGATCGTCGGTTGCGGAGACGCCACCGCCCGCCTTCGAGACGGGATGCGTGTCACCGTCGACGGTGCCACCGGAAACGTCGAGCGCGAACAGGGGACCGGAGGAATGGACCCTCGGGAGCGCGGCCAGGGGCACTGAGCCCGGTTCGTGGTCTCGGATTCCGCGACTCGCGGCCCAGCCAGGGCCTCCGGGCGAGCCGATGGGCCGAAGACGCGGACGCGATCGTGACGATCGCCGTCTCCGTGGCGGCTTGGTACCCCCGTGCCACTCGCGATAGGATGGGAATGCGCACATCACCGTGGGCCGCATTCGTCTAGAGGCCTAGGACACCGCCCTCTCAAGGCGGAGATCACGGGTTCGAATCCCGTATGCGGCACCATCTCACCTCCCACCTCGTAGACTCCGCTCATGACAGAGCGGTACGACGCGATCGTCATCGGCCTGGGTGGGATGGGGTCGGCCGCGGCCTTCCACCTCGCCCGTCGCGGCCGACGCGTGCTCGGGGTGGAGCAGTTCGCCCCCCTTCACGAGCAGGGCTCCTCGCACGGGCTGACGAGAATCATCCGGCTCACGTATCACGAGCACCCCTCGTACGTGCCACTGCTCCGGCGGGCCTACGAGCTGTGGCACGAGCTGGAGAGGATCGCGGGCAAAGAGCTGCTCGTCACCACCGGCTCGCTGGAGGGTGGACCGGAGGATGGCCACACGTTCCGCGGCGCGCTCGAGGCGGCCGAGCTCCACGATCTGCCGCACGAGGTGCTCGACGCGCGCGAGCTGAAGGACCGATACCACGCCTACGCCGGGTTCGACCCTGGCACGCGGGTCGTCTGGCAGCCCGATGGGGGATTCCTGCTGGCCGAGCCCTCGGTGCAGGCTCACCTCGACGGTGCCCGCACGGCCGGGGCCGAGCTTCGCTTCGGAGAGCCGGTGCACGACTGGGCACCAACCGATGAGGGCGTGCGCGTCACCACCGCCGCCAGGAGCGTGGAGGCCGATCGGCTCGTCATCTGCGCGGGCGCCTGGGCGCGGACGCTGGTGCCCGCGCTGGATCGGCTGGCGGTGCCCGAGCGCCAGGTGCTGGCGTGGCTGACGCCGCGACGGCCGGAGCTGTTCGCACCGGATCGGTTTCCGGTGTTCCTGATCGACGTTCCCGAAGGGAGCTACTACGGCTTCCCGGCGCACGACGGGCACGGATTCAAGTTCGGCTGGTACCACCACTTCC
>CAZKFP010000044.1:0-2816 GCA_964552085.1 uncultured Steroidobacteraceae bacterium | reverse complement strand
GCGGTGTCGACGCGCTTTGCCGTCCCGTCCGTCGGGCTCGCGGAGGCGCTGCGTGGCGAGGGGACCGATGCGCTGCTCCTGCCGCCGGGAGCGCCGCCACCGGTCGACGTGGCCCGCCGGCCTGACGCCGACCGTCTCCTCTTTGTCGGTGACGCGAGGCTACCGGCGCAGGGTGCCGATCGGCTCATCGCGGCCGTGGAGCGGGCCAGGGCGCACGGCGTCGCGGTGGAGGTGGAGATCGTGAGCCGTCCGGGGCAGGAGCCACCCGCTCCGCATCCCGAGTGGCTCCACGTCCGGCGAGCCGAGGGCGAGGCGATCCATGCCCTGCTGCCCGACGTCCTCGCCACGGTCATCCCGCGACCGCGCAACGCGTACAACGACCTCGCCCTGCCGATCAAACTCTTCGACTACCTCAGCTACGGCCGGCCCCTGCTCGTCACCGACTGCACGGAGCAGGCGCGCGTCGTGCGCGAGGCGGACGCCGGCATCGTCACCGCGGACGATCCCGATGCGCTCGCCGCGGCGATCACCCGCCTCGCGGGCTCCGAACCGGCCCAGCTCGACGCGTGGTCGCGTAACGCGCACGCCGCCGCGCGGGCCGCGGCCTGGAGCGAGCGGGCGGCGACGATCCGCGACTTCCTCGTGAGCGACCGATGACCCGCCGGCTCGACGGCCGCGCGGTGTGCGGACTGCTGGTGCTCCTCGCGCTCGGGCTGCTCGTGGCGGCGCGCGTCTCGGTGCCCGCGTTCCTCGGCGTCGGGCTGCTGATGCTGGCGCTGACGGCCTACGCCGCCCACCACTGGCCGCACGCCACGCTCGTCGGTGCGTCGCTCGTCACCCTCGCCGATCCGGCCATCACGCCGCGCTTCTTCCCGGATGCCCTCGTCGGGCCGATCGGCGCCAGCGAGCCGCTGCTCGCCGTCGCCGGCCTCGTCGTGACGGTCGATGCCGTGCGGCGTGGCACGTTCATCCAGGCGTTCCGCGACCCGACGTTCTACCTCGCCGCGGTGTTCGTCGGTGTCGCCCTGCTCTCGGCCCTCGTCAACGCGACGCCGCCGCTCGTCGCCCTGCTCGGGATCGTCATGACGGTCGACGCGCTCGCCATCTTCTTCGTCTGGCGCATGCTGCCGATGAGCGAGCGTGACGCCGCTTGGGCGATCGGCGCCATCGTGGCGGCCGGGGTCGTGGCGGCGCTGTTCGGCATCGGCCAGGTGCTGCTCGACCCGAACCTGCTGGGCTTCTTCTCGTTCTCCGGCCGCTTCGGCGAGGGTGCGCGCATCACCTCGTTCCTCGGCAATCCGAACATGGTCGCCCCGGTCCTCGGCTTCACCCTGCCGTTCGCGCTCTACGGCGGCGTTCGACTGCAGCCGCGGTGGCGATGGATCGCTCGAGCCGTCGCCTTCGTTCTCCTCCTCGCCCTCGTGCTCACCTTCTCGCGCGGTGCATGGGCCGCCGTCGGGCTCGGGCTGGTGCTCGGCACGCTGCTGCTCGATCGGCGCGCGTTCCTGCTCCTGCTCCTTCTCGTCCCGCTGGCGTGGGCGACGGCCGTCGTCATGCCGCGGTCGCTCCTCGCCCCCGTCGACCCGGGCGCCGAGCCGCCGCCGATCCCGGACTGGATCGGGAGCACCGTCGACCGCCTCGATGGGTTGAGCGGCGAGAGCGACCTGCGCATCCGGTTCATGCACGACGGCCTGCGGATCATCGATGACAACCTCCTCCTGGGCGTCGGCCCGGGCCGCTACGGCGGGGCCGCGGCGACGATCATCCCGAGCCCGGTGTACGAGGAGTACGACGCCGGCCTCTACGGCTTCCGCACCGTCCACAACTTCTGGCTGCACCTGGCCGGGGAGGTGGGCGCCATCGGCGTCGCGGTCTTCCTCACCATGGTCGTCGCGCTGCTCATCCGCTTCGTCCGCGCCGCGCGCCAAGCTATCGGCATGAGGTTCGTCATCCTGGCCGGAGCGGCCACGGCGACGCTCGTCGTCGGCTTCAACAACCTGACCGAGATGCTGTTCGAGGGCAACGTGCCCGGCATTCTCATCTGGCTCATCCTCGCGATCGGGTCGTTGTTGGCGCCCTCCCCGGCGCTGTGGGGACGGCGCAGCGATGCCTGACGGGCGCATCGTCGTCCTGACCCGCATCTGGCCGACGTCCGAACGGCCGAGCCTTGGCAGCTTCGTCCGGGACCGCGTGCGCGGCGTGCCCGGCGTCGCCGTCGTCCGGCCCCGCTCGCAGCGTCTCGCGTGGCCCCTGCTGTACGCCGCCCTCTTCGTCGACGCGCTCCGTGTCCCGGGGCCGATCCGTGGCGTCGAGGCGCACATGGTCGTCCCCACCGGCCTCGTCGGCTGGGCCGTCGCACGCATCCGTCGCGTGCCGCTCCTCGTCTACGCCCACGGCCGTGACGTGCGGGACTGGCAGCGCAAGCCGGCTCCGATCCGCTGGCTGACGCGCTTCGTCGTTCGGCACGCGGACCGGGTGCTCACGAACTCCTCCGACACGGCGGCGTACATCCGGCAGCTCGGCGTCGAGGCGCTCGTCGTACCGCCCGGCGTCGACCTCGCGCGCTTCAGCGTGCAGCCGCGTCCCGCCGAGCGGCGCGTCCTCTACCTCGGCGGCCGCAACCGGCGCAAGGGATACGCGATCGCCGAGGGCCTGGCCGACACGCTCGTCGGGCCGGGGCTGCGCGACGTCACGCCGGACGACGTCCCGTCCCTCATGGCCGAGCATGACGTCGTGCTCATGCCGTCGGTCGCCGAGCCGTTCGGCCTCGTGGCGGTCGAGGCGATCGCCAGCGGGCGCTGGGTCGTGGCGAGCGA
>CAZKFP010000043.1:0-12953 GCA_964552085.1 uncultured Steroidobacteraceae bacterium | reverse complement strand
GGCTGGGGGCCGATCGGGGCGCTCACCGGGCTGGCGGAGCGCTTCGGCGGTGCCGTGAGCGAGTCGATCGGCATCGACGTCGACCACCCGCCGGGCGGGAACGGTCGCGGACCCGGCCCCGACGCACCTGCATCGAGCGAGGCGGCACCGAGCGAGCCGGCACCGAGCGAGCCGGCACCGAGCGAGGCGGCACCGAGCGAGCCGGCACCGAGCGAGCCGGAGCGTGAGCCGTGAGCGACTTCGTGGCAGCGTCAGAGGCCCTGGGCGAAGAAGCCGTCGAGGCGGCGTGGCGTCACGTCCAGCTCGCTCGCCATCCGCAGCGACCGCGGACGCTCGACCTCGTGCCGCTCATCTTCGACGGCTTCTTCGAGCTGCACGGCGACCGCGCGTTCGGCGACGATCCCGCCATCGTCGCCGGCCCGGCGTTCCTCGAGCGGCGCCCGGTGATGGTCGTCGGGCACCAGAAGGGCACCGACACCGAGTCGAACATCGCCCGCAACTTCGGCTCTCCGCATCCCGAGGGATTTCGCAAGGCGCAGCGCGCAATGCGGCTGGCCGACAAGCTGGGCATCCCGATCGTCACCTTCCTGGACACGGCGGGGGCGTTCCCGGGACCGTCCGCCGAGGAGCGCGGCCAGGCCGAGGCGATTGCATCGAGCATCAAGCTCATGACCGGGCTCCAGGTGCCGATCGTCGTCGTCATCCTCGGCGAGGGCGGCTCAGGCGGCGCCCTCGCGATCGGGGTCGGCGACGCCGTGCTCGCCCTCGAGAACGCCGTGTACTCGGTCATCAGCCCGGAGGGGTGCGCGTCGATCCTGTGGCGCTCTCGCGATGAGGCGCGGACCGCCGCCGCGGCGATGCGCATGACGGCCGAGGATCAGGTCGAGCTGGGCGTCGTCGACGCGATCGTCGCCGAGCCGGGCGAGGGAGCGCATACCGATCCGCCCGCCACCGCGCGCGCGCTGCGCGGTGCGATCCGCGCGGCGCTGCGCGCGCTGTCGAGCCGCGATACGACCGAGCTGCTGGCGACCCGCTATGCTCGACTGCGCGGCATGGGCGCCTACCTCGAGACGGGGACCGGTCCCAGCCGCCCACCGGTGACGCCATCTCTGCGTCGCCGGATCGGACGGATCCTCCACCTGCCCGGCGTCCCGCGACGCCCACGCTGGAGCGAGATCTGGCCGAGCGATGACGACCAGGGCGAGAGCGAGCGAGGCGCATGACCGATTCCGACCACGCCCTTGACGCGATCTCCGCGGCCGCCGCGGAGCTGCTGCCGCAGCTCGCCGAGCGGCTCCATCGTCACGGACTGGCGGAGATCGAGGTTGCGCGAGGGGACCTGCGCCTGCGGGTGAGCGCGGCGACCCCGAGCGGAGGCACGTCGCCGGCCGGAGCCGTGGCGTCCGCCGCAGCGTCTGCCACGCGGCCGGCCCCCGCCGAGGCGACGTCGCAGCGGGGGGACTCGTCCCCGGGTGTCGGCGTCGCGTCGCCCGCGGTCGGCTTCTTCGTCTATGCGAGCGGGCTCGGACCGGGTCTCGAGGTCGCGAAGGGCGACCCGCTCGGCCATGTCGAGATGCTCGGTGTGCGGCACGACGTGCGAGCCCCCCGTGGCGGCACCGTGCGACACCTCGTCGCCGAGAGTGGCGAGGCGGTCGAGTACGGGCAGGTCGTGCTCGAGCTCGAGGCGGTGGAGAGCCTCCGATGATGCTGGCGCTGCTCTTCAGCCCCCAGGGCTCGCAGGCGGTCGGGATGGGACGTGAGCTGGCCGAGCGCTCCGCCGCGGCGAGGGCGGTCTTCGACGAGGCCGACGCGACGCTCGGCTGGTCCGTGTCCGCGACGTGCTGGAACGGGCCGGCCGAGACGCTCGACGACACGCGCCAGACCCAACCGGCGCTGCTCACGACCTCGGTTGCCGCCGTCCGGGCGCTCGAGGAGCGGGGCGCACTCGCGCCGACGCTCCTCGCCGGCCACTCGGTCGGCGAGTACGCAGCGCTCGTCGTCGCCGGCGTCCTCCCGCTGCCCGCGGCGCTGCGGCTCGTGTCGCGGCGCGCCGCGCTCATGGCCGGCGCCGATGCGGACGGCGGCATGGCGGCGGTCATCGGCCTCGACCGGGATGTTGTCCAGTCCATCGTGGACGGCATCGCGCGACCGACCGAGCTCGTCGTCGCGAACGACAACGCGCCCGGCCAGGTCGTCATCTCGGGTCGCGCCAAGTCGCTTGCCGCGGCCGAGGAGCCGATGCGCGCCGCCGGCGCCCGACGGGTTCTGCGCCTTCCCGTCTCGGGCGCCTTCCACTCGCCGCTCATGGCCGGGGTCGCCGAGGAGCTCGCCGGCGCCTTCGAGGACGAGGAGTGGCATGACGCACGCGTCCCGGTGATGAGCAACGTCACGGCGGAGCCCGTGACCGATGCCGGCCGCATCCGCGCCCTCCTCGCCGAGCAGGTCCGATCCCCGGTCGAGTGGGTGGCGTGCGTGCGGCGCATGATCGGCGACGGCGTGGACATGATGATCGAGTGCGGTGCCGGCGCGGCGCTCGTCGGGATGGTTCGCCGGATCGCGCCCGAGGTGCGGACCGCCACCGTCGCTGACGCGACGACGCTCGAGGGCACGATCGAGCTCCTGGCCGCGTCGGCGCAGGTCGGGGTCTAGCCGTGGTCAGCAAGGTGCTCATCGCGAATCGAGGCGAGATCGCGCTGCGCATCCTGCGCGCCTGCCGCGATCTCGGCCTGCCGGCGGTCGTCGCGTACAGTGAGGCCGACCGTGACTCGCTGGCGGTCAGGGTGGCCGACGAGGCGATCTGCATCGGCCCGGCGGAGGCGAGGAAGAGCTACCTGAATCAGCCGGCCGTCATCAGCGCCGCGATGATCACCGGCTGCGACGCGGTCCATCCCGGCTACGGCTTTCTCAGCGAGGATGCCAGCTTCGCCGAGGCCTGCGTCGCGCACGACGTGACCTTCATCGGTCCTCGACCCGAAGTGCTCGAGCGCTTCGCGTCGAAGTTCGCGGTGCGCCGCATGCTCGCCGCGAACGGGCTGCCGACGGTCCCTGGCAGCCGGGGCATCATCACCGACCTCTCCGACGCGCTCGAGCAGGCCGGCGAGGCCGGCTACCCAGTCCTTCTCAAGCCCTCGGCCGGTGGCGGTGGCCGGGGCATGCGCCTCGTCCGCAGCCCGCGCGAGATGGAGACCTCGCTGCCGCTCGCGCGCTCCGAGGCGCAGAACGCGTTCGGGGACGACTCGATCTACTTCGAGAAGTGGATCGAGGAGTCACGCCACGTCGAGGTGCAGGTCATGGTCGACCAGCACGGCAGCGGCGTGCACCTCGGCGAGCGGGATTGCAGCGTCCAGCGCCGTCACCAGAAGATCATCGAGGAGGGCCCGTCGCCCGCAATGGACGAGCCGACCCGCGAGCGCCTGCGGGACCTGGCCATCCGCAGCGTCGTGGCCGCCGGCTACGAGAGTACCGGGACGCTCGAGTTCCTCCTCGACGGCGATGGCAACTTCTACTTCATCGAGATCAACTGCCGGATCCAGGTCGAGCACCCGGTGACCGAGATGCTGACCGGGATCGACCTCGTCACCGAGCAGATCCGGATCGCCGGCGGCGAGCGACTCAGCTTGCGCCAGGAGCAGATCGAATTTCGCGGGCACGCCATCGAATACCGGATCAACGCCGAGGACCCGAACGACAACTTCGCGCCGCAGACCGGGGAGATCGAGCGGCTTTCGATCCCCGGCGGCCCCGGCATCCGGGTCGACACGCACCTGTACGCCGGCTACGAGGTTCCGCCGTTCTACGACAGCCTGCTCGCCAAGCTCATCGTGTGGGGCGAGACGCGCGAGATCGCGCTGGCGCGCTCGCGGCGTGCCCTCGCCGAGTTCGAGATCGACGGCGTGAAGACGAACATCCCGTTCCACCGCGGGATCATCGACAACGATGCCTTCCTCGACGCGCGGGTCAGCACGAACCTGCTCGACCGGGTAGGCCCGTCCGCATTCGTGGCAAGCTGAGGACCGATGACGACTGAGACGCCGACCGTACCCACCCTGCCGCTCGAGGCGGCCGAGATCATGGGCATCATCCCGCACCGCTACCCGTTCCTCATGGTCGACCGCATCATCGAGCTGGAGCCGGGCAAACGCGTCGTCGGCATCAAGCAGGTTACCGCCAACGAGCCGCAGTTCACCGGGCACTTCCCCGGCCGGCCGATCATGCCCGGCGTCCTCATGGTCGAGGCGCTGGCGCAGACCGCCGGCGTCGGGGTCATGACGCTTCCGGAGTACCGCGGCAAGCTCGGGCTCTTCGCCGGCATCGACGAGTGCCGCTTCCGCCGCATGGTCGTGCCGGGCGACACGCTCCGCCTGGAGGTGACCGTGGAGAAGCTGCGTGGCATGTTCGGGCGGGTGAAGGGGGTCGCCAGCGTCGACGGGGAGGTGGCGGTCGAGGCGACCCTCTCGATCATCATTCCGCGCGACCAGGAGCTCGGGGGAGGGACCGCCGATGCGTGACGGAGAGCGGCGCGTCGTCGTGACCGGGATGGGGGCCCTGACGCCGATCGGGAACGACGTGGCCGCCTTCTGGGCGTCGCTCGTCGCGGGTCGGAGCGGGATCGGGCCGATCACCCTGTTCGACCCGGTGAAGGTGGCGAGCAAGGTCGCCGGCGAGATCCGGGGTTTCGACGCGGACAGCGTGATGCCGAAGAAGGAGGTCCGTCGCAACGACACGTACGTGCACTACGCCTGGGCCGCCACCGCGGAGGCGATGGCCGACGCCGAGCTGCCGAATCCGATCACCGACGAGACGCTCGCCGCCCGGACCGGGGCGATCATCGGCTCGGGCATCGGTGGGATCAACACGATGATCCGCGACATCGTCGAGGCGACCGAGCACGGCATCGAACGCATCGGTCCGTTTCTCGTCACCGCGCTCATCCCGGACATGGCCGCCGGCTACGTCGCGATCTACGCGAACGCGCGGGGCCCGAACTACGCGACGGTCAGCGCGTGCTCGAGCGCGAACCATGCGATCGGCGATTCGCTGAACATCATCCGCCGCGGGGAGGCCGACGTGATGATCGCCGGCGGCGCGGAGGCCGGGATCGGCGAGATCCCGGTGGCGGCCTTCAGCGCCATGCGCGCGCTCTCGACCCGCCGCAACGACGATCCGACGGCCGCCTCGCGACCGTTCGATGCCGAGCGCGACGGGTTCGTCATGGGTGACGGGGCCGGCATCCTCGTCCTCGAGGCGCTCGAGCACGCGCGGGCGCGCGGCGCGACGATCCACGCCGAGGTCGTCGGCTACGGCGCCACCGACGACGCCTCGCACATCACCCTGCCGGCACCCGGCGGGCGCGGGGCGGTCGAGAGCATGCGCGTCGCGATCGCCGATGCCGGGCTGACGAACGGCGATATCGACTACATCAACGCCCACGGCACGAGCACGCCCCCGAACGACCGGTCCGAGACGGCCGCGATCAAGACGCTCTTCGGCGAGCGCGCCTACCGCATACCGGTGAGCAGCACGAAGTCGATGACCGGGCACCTCATGGGTGCCGGCGGCGGGATCGAGGCGATCGCCTCGATCCGCGCCATCCAGACCGGCATCATGCCGCCCACGATCAACCTGGAGCACCCCGACCCCGACTGCGACCTCGACTACGTGCCGAACGAGGCGCGCGAGGGCGAGGTCGAGGTCGCGATGAGCAACAGCTTCGGCTTCGGCGGCCACAACGCCACGCTCGTCTTCCGCCGGTACGACGGCGCATGAGCGATCGGATCGATCCCATCCTCGCGGCCGTCGACCTGCTCGCGCCGGCGCTCGCCGCCGCCCGGCTCGACGGGCTCGAGCTGTCGGTCGGCGACCTGCACGTTCGCCTCGTCCGGCCCTCCGCCGCGCCGCCGGTCGCACCGGCGGCCCCGCCCGCCGCGGCCGTGACCCCGGGACCGGCGGCCTCTCCGGACGGCCTGACGCCATTCGGCGAGCCGGCACCCGGCATGCGCTTCGTTAGCGCGCCGCTCACCGGCGTCTGGTACCCCGCCCCGTCGCCGGGGGCGCGGCCCTACGTCAACGAGGGGGACGAGATCGCGACCGGCCAGGTGGTCGGCCTCATTGAGGCGATGAAGCTATTCAACGAGATCAAGTCGGACACCTCCGGCCGGATCGCCCGCGTGCTCGTGGAAAACGGGACGCTCGTGAAGCGGAAGCAGCCGCTGCTGGAGGTCGATCCGATATGAGCAAGCACGGAGCATGACGATGACGAATGCCCTGATCACCGGCTGGGGGATGTACGCCCCGTCGCGCGTGATGACGAACGACGAGCTCTCGACGATGGTCGAGACCTCCGACGAGTGGATCGTCAGCCGGACGGGCATCCGCGAGCGCCGCATCGCCGCCGACGACGAGACGACGGCCACGCTGAGCGTCAATGCCTCGCGCGACGCGCTGGCGGTGGCCGGCATCGACGCCACCGAGCTCGACCTCGTCATCGTCGGCACGTGCTCGCCCGACTACTACATGCCGGCCACGGCCGTGCTCGTCGCGCATCAGCTGGGCGCGACCCGCGCCGCGGGCTTCGACCTGATGGCGGCCTGCTCGGGCTTCATCTTCTCGCTCGCGACAGCCAGCGCCTACGTCCGCAGCGGCATGTACCGCAACGTCCTCGTCGTCGGCGTCGAGCTGCTCAGCCGATTCCTCGACTACACCGATCGCAACACCTGCGTCCTGTTCGGCGACGGCGCCGGCGCCGTCGTCGTGTCCGCCTCCGACGGGGCCGGCGGGATGCTCGGCCTCGACATGTACAGCGACGGCAGCGGAGCGCAGGGGATCATCTTCCCCGCCGGCGGCTCGGCGTGCCCGACGACGCCACAGACGGTCGCCGAGGGCGGGCACTTCGTGCACATGGCCGGCAAGGAGGTCTACAGGTACGCGACGAGGCAGCTGGCCGAGTCGGCCCAGGCGGCCCTGCGCGATGCTGGCCTCGGGGTCGACGACGTCGACCAGTTCCTCTTCCACCAGGCGAACCTGCGGATCATCGAGAGCGTGCAGCACGCGGTCGGCATCCCGTCGGACCGGACGTATCTCAACATCGAGCGCTACGGCAACACGAGCGCCGCGTCGGTGCCGATGGCGCTCGTCGAGGCGCTCGCCGAGGATCGCATCAAGCCCGGCGACCGGCTGCTCATGGCCGCCTTTGGTGCCGGCTACACCGCCGGGGCGGCGGTGATCGAATGGACCGCCGATCCGGCTCGTCGCGCGCTCGCGCCGGGTGCGCAGACGCGGCTCGGGCACCGACAGGCCGTCCCCGCCGGCGTCGACGCCGCAGCCGACTGACGAAGGAGGATCGATGTTCGACCTGACCGGCAAGACGGCGCTCGTGACCGGAGGCAGCCGCGGGCTCGGCCGCGCGATCGCCCTCGCCCTCGCCGGGCAGGGGGCCGACGTGGCGATCAACTACCGCGGCAACGCGGAGGCGGCTGCGGAGGTCGAGACGCAGATCACCGGCAGCGGTCGCCGCGCAATCTCGATCCAGGGCGACACGAGCACGGGCCGCGAGGCATGCGAGGCGATCGTGAAGGCGGCGCTCGACGCGCTCGGATCGGTAGACATCCTCGTGAACAACGCCGGCATCACGCGCGACAACCTGCTCATGCGCATGGACGGCGAGGAGTGGGACTCGGTCATCAGCACGAACCTGTCCGGCCCGTTCTGGATGACGCGTGCGATCGCCCGACCGATGATGAAGGCGCGGGGCGGGCGGATCATCAACATGAGCTCCGCGGCCGGCCGGATGGGAAACCCCGGCCAGGCCAACTACGCGGCTGCCAAGGCCGGGCTCATCGGCCTCACGAAGACGACCGCCCGCGAGCTCGCCAGTCGCGGAATCACCTGCAATGCCATCGCGCCGGGCCTGATCGAGACCGATCTCACGGCCGACATGCCGCCGGCCGCCACCGAGGCGCTCCGCGGCCTGACGCCGCTCGGCTACCTCGGTTCCGTCGACGACGTCGCGGCCGCGGCGGTGTACTTCGCCTCCGACGAGGCGCGCTATGTCACCGGCCAGGTCCTCGGCGTCGATGGCGGCATCGTGATGGGCAGCTGAGCCACATCCGGCGCGTCACTTGCAACGACCTAGAATGATCAGCCGACAAGCAAGCGACTGCCCACCGGAGAGGAGACCGATGCTCACCCTGCGCTCAATCCTGCGCCCGACCCGCATCGTCGACGCGCACTGCGACATCCCCTGCGGCGTCTACGACCCCGAGCAGGCCCGCATCGAGGCGGAGTCCTGCCTGCGCATCATCGAGAAGCACGACGCAAGCGACGACAAGCACTTCCGCGCGCGCTGCATCCACGTCAAGGAGGAGCGTGCCGAGCTCGTGAAGCACCACCTCGACGTCCTGTGGCACGACTACTTCAAGCCTGAGCACCTCGAGAAGTACCCCGACCTGCACGAGACGTTCTGGAAGGCCACGAAGCAGGCCTCGAAGGTGAAGCAGTCCCTCGATGCCGGTGCCGCGAAGGAGCTGCTCTCGATGATCGACACGATCGACGAGATGTGGAAGTCGACCGGCGGACCCGAGAAGACCCGGGTCAACGGCCGGCCCTCCTGATCCTCGCACGGGACCGATGAGCCCGAAGGGCCTCGCCTGGCCCTTCCTGGCGCTCCTCGCCCTCCTCGTCGCGCGCCGCCGGCTCGACGTCGTCGAGGTCCGCGGCCGTTCGATGGCGCCCACGCTGCTGCGCGGTGACCGGCTGCTCGTGGCTCGCACCGGCGACGTCCGTGTCGGTGACGTCGTCCTGGCCGCGGACCCACGCGACTCGGGGCGCGAGCTCATCAAACGCGTCGCGGACATCGGCCCGCGCGGGATCTCGCTGCGGGGCGACAACCCGGCGGCGAGCACGGATGCCCGCGCCTTCGGCCGGCTGCCGTCCGACGCCGTCCGGTGGCGGGTCGTCTGGCGCTACTGGCCGCCGAGGCGGGCCGGACCGGTGGCGCCGGCGCCGCTCGCCCCCGACGCGGGCGGGGAGCCGGCCTGCCCGCTGCCCGGCGCCCTGACGCCCGGCGACTGAGCCTCGCACGGGGGTCCGCGGGCGCGAGCGGTACAATGTGCGGCCGATGTCCACCACGACTCTCGCCCGGACGAACGCTCGGCGCGACCTCGCGACCGGCCGGCACCAGCAGCTCGGCAGCCTCCTCGGCCGCGTATGGGCGGTCGACGCCGTCGGCGTCACCGAGCGCGCCGCGTCGCTCGCGAAGCGCAGCATCAAGAAGGAGTCGAAGCTCTGGGCGCTCGACCTGGCGATCCGGATGATGGATCTCACGACGCTCGAGGGCAAGGACACGCCAGGCAAGGTTCGCGCGCTCGCCGCGAAGGCGCGGCGGCCGGACCCGACCGACCCCACGATCCCATCCGTCGCGGCGCTCTGCGTCTACCCGAACATGATCCCGACCGCCGTCGAGGCCCTGCGCGGCTCCGGCGTCAAGGTCGCATCGGTCGCGACGTACTTCCCCTCGGGGCAGGCGCCGATCGAGGTGAAGCTGCACGACGTGCGCAGCGCCATCGAGATGGGCGCCGACGAGATCGACATGGTCATCGATCGAGGGGCCTTCCTCGCCGGCGACTACGCATCGGTCTATGACGAGATCGTGGCGGTCAAGGAGGCGTGCGGCGAGACGCACCTGAAGGTCATCCTCGAGACGGTCGAGCTCGAGACGTTCGACAACGTGCGGCGGGCATCGGTGCTCGCGATGGCCGCCGGGGCCGACTTCATCAAGACGAGCACGGGGAAGGTCCAGCCGCCCTCCGACCTGCCGACGGCCCTCGTCATGCTCGAGGCGATCCGTGACTTCCACGCGCAGACCGGTCGCGTCGTCGGCATGAAGCCGGCCGGCGGGATCCGGACGTCGAAGGAGGCGATCGCCTACCTGACGACGCTGTACGAGACGCTCGGCCCACGCTGGATGACGCCAGACCTGTTCCGCTTCGGCGCGTCGAGCCTGCTCAACGACGTGCTCATGCAGATCCGCAAGGAGCGCACCGGCCGCTACTCAGGCGGCGACTACTTCACGCTCGACTAGGCCGATGCAGGTCGCGCCCGGCACGATTGCCGTGTGGTCCGACCTCGGGTGCCCCTGGTCGCACGCGGTCGTCTGGCGCCTGCACGACGCGCGGCGGCGCCTTGGGCTCGAGCACCGCGTCGCGCTCGACCACCATGCCTTCCCGCTCGAGCTGTTCAACAGCGAGCCGACCCCGCGCCGCCTGCTCGAGGCGGAGTGGCCGGTCGCCGCGCAGCTCGCCCCTCGCGCCGGGTGGCAGGCGTGGTCGGCCCCGGAGCACGCTTGGCCGGTCACGATGCTGCCCCCGATGGAGTCGGTCCAGGCCGCCAAGCTCCAGTCGCTCGCCGCCGCCGAGGCGCTTGATCGCGGCCTGCGCCGAGCGTTCTTCGGCGAGAGCCGCTGCATCAGCCTGCGCCACGTCATCCTCGAGGTGGCGAACGAGTGCGACGGGCTCGACCTCGGCGCGCTGGCCGAGGCGCTCGACGATGGCCGCGCGCGACGCGCGCTCTCCGACGACTGGGCGGTGGCACGCGGCGACGAGGTCCGGGGCTCCGCGCACCTCTTCGCGCCTGACGGGACGAACGCGCAGAACCCGGGCATCACGATCGGCTGGCATGCCGACGACGGGGCCGGCGGGGGCGTCGCGACGATCGAGGCCGATGACCCGGAGGTCATCGAGGGCCTCGTGCGGCGCGCGGCCGGCTGAGATCTCACGCCGCCGTGCCGAGCCGCGTTTCACCGGGTGTGCATCTTCCGCCGTTCGAGACGCTGATCGACGGACACGCCCACGAGCTGCACCGCTTCCTCGTTGGCCTCGTCGGCCCGACCGACGCGGAGGATTGCCTCCAGGAGACGTTCATGTCCGCTCTGCGCGCCTATCCACGACTCCGCCATGGCGAGAACCTGCGTGCCTGGCTCTACACGATCGCCCAGCGCAAGGCGACCGACACGATCCGCCGGCGGCAGCGCCGCCCCACGCGAGAGCTGGACGGCATCGAGCCGGCGGGACCGCCGATGCCGGAGCCCGTCGACGACGGCATCTGGAGCACGGTGCGCGCGCTGCCGGCGAAGCAGCGAGCGGCGATCGTGCATCGCTTCGTGCTCGACCTCGCGTACGCCGAGATCGGCAGCCGGATGGGCACGAGCGAGGAGGCGGCGCGGCAGAACGTCAGCGCCGGGCTGCGCCGGCTGCGCCGGGAGGTGGCGCCGTGACCGAAGATCTCGAGCGACGCCTGACCGCCTCGGCGGGTGACGCCTCCCTCGACCTGCGAGCGCTGCGCGTGGCCCTGGCGCGCCGTGCGGCGGACGACGGCCTCCTGGACGTGGCCCACGGAACGTACGACTCGCCGCTGGGCCCGCTCACCGTCTTTGTCACCCGGCGGGGGCTCGTTCGCCTCTCGTATGCCGGCGAGCCGATCGAGCGGCAGCTCGACGAGCTGGCGGCGCTCATCTCGCCCCGCGTCATGGAGGCCCCGGAGCGCACGGACGAGGTTCGCGGCCAGCTGGACGCCTACTTCGCCGGCACGCGCCGCGAGTTCGACGTGCCGATCGACTGGCGCCTCCTGCGCGGATTCCGCCGCGACGTGCTGCGCGCCACGGCGCGGATCCCGTTCGGCGCGGTCTCCTCATACCGCGCGATCGCCAGCGCGGCGGGCTCACCGAACGCGTACCGTGCCGCCGGCAGCGCGCTCGGCTCGAACCCGGTGCCGATCATCGTGCCCTGTCATCGCGTGCTGCACGCCGGCGGGGGACTGGGCGGCTACACCGGCGGACTGGGTCGCAAGCGCTTCCTCCTTCGGCTCGAGGGGGCGCTGGAGAGCCGGTGACGGAACCGATCGGCCGCGGCCTCCGTCAAATGACCATGCCTCAGCGCCTCGTACTCGTTTCTCTCGTGTCGATCCTGCTCGTCGCATGCGCGTCGGCTTCCGGCCCCGACACGCCGGTCGACGATCGGTCCGGCGGCGGCGGGAGTCCCGCGGGGCCCACCGCGGACGGCCGGCTGACGATCGTTCCCGACGAGGTCGACGGTCCCGCCCTGCAGGTGCGCGACGCGCTTGCGGCCGGTGACGGCCCGGTCCGCGTTGCGGGCGCGCTCTTCGTCGCCGGGGACGGCCGGGTCCTCCTCTGCTCGGCGATCGCCGAGTCGTACCCTCCGCAGTGCGGCGGCGAGCGTCTCGAGGTCGTCGGCCTCGACCTCGACACGGTGGCCGGCCTCCAGGAGGCGAACGGCGTGCGGTGGGCCGATGCGGTCGAGCTCAGCGGGTCCGTCGACTGAGGCTCAACCGACGGCCCAGGTGCGATAATCGACCGCGATGACCCTGACGAAGAAGCCCGAAACGCGTCCGGCCGCCTCCTGGGGCCTGGCGACGGGCGAGAACCCGTGGGAGTACGCGCCCGCTCCCGAGGCGACCGACCACGTTCGCATCGAGCCCGAGTACGGGCTCTTCATCGGCAACGAGTTCGTCCGATCGAAGCCGCGGAAGACGTTCACCGTCATCAATCCCGCGACGGAGGAGCCGTTGTCGAAGGTCGCGCACGCCAGCCGGGCGGACGTGGGCCGGGCGGTGGCGGCGGCCCGGGAGGCGCATCGGTCCAGCTGGTCGAAGCTGCCCGGGCGAGAGCGCGCGAAGTACCTCTACCGGATCGCGCGCATCATGCAGGAACGCTCGCGCGAGTTCGCCGTCGTCGAGTCGATGAACTCCGGCAAGCCGATCAAGGAGTCGCGCGACGTCGACGTGCCGCTCGCCGCGGCGCACTTCTTCTACTACGCCGGCTGGGCCGACAAGCTCGAGTACGCGTTCCCGAACCGCGATCCGCGCTCGCTCGGGGTGGCGGCGCAGGTGATCCCGTGGAACTTCCCGTTGCTCATGCTGGCGTGGAAGATCGCCCCCGCGCT
>CAZKFP010000042.1:0-16665 GCA_964552085.1 uncultured Steroidobacteraceae bacterium | reverse complement strand
ATCACGACGACGGTGTTCCCACTCTCCACGAGCCGCGAGAGCACCTGGAGGAGCCGCGCGACGTCGTCGAAGTGGAGGCCGGTGGTCGGCTCGTCGAGGATGTAGAACGTCTTCCCGGTCGCGCGCTTGGAGAGCTCGGTTGCGAGCTTGACACGCTGCGCCTCACCGCCAGAGAGGGTGGTGGCCGGCTGGCCGAGATGGACGTACCCCATCCCCACGTCCGACAGCGTCTGCAGCTTGTTGCGGATCGACGGCACGGCATCGAAGAACTTGAGGGCCTCCTCGACGGTCATCTCCAGGATCTCTGCGACGTTCTTGCCCTTGTAGTGGATCTCGAGCGTCTCGCGGTTGTACCGCTTCCCCTTGCAGACCTCGCACGGGACGTAGACATCGGGCAGGAAGTGCATCTCGATCTGCACGATCCCGGCGCCCTCGCACGCCTCCCAGCGGCCGCCCATCACGTTGAAGCTGAAGCGCCCCGGCTTGTAGCCGCGCAGCCGCGACTCCGGCACGGCGGCGAGCAGCTCGCGCAAGGGAGCCCAGAGGCCGGTGTACGTCGCCGGGTTCGAGCGCGGCGTGCGACCGATCGGCGACTGGTCGATCTCGATCACCTTGTCGATGAGATCGATCCCCTCGATCCGGTCGTGCTTCCCGGCCGGCTCGCGGCTGCCCCAGATGCGCTGGGCAAGGGCCGGGTGCAGGATCTGCGTCACGAGGCTCGACTTGCCCGATCCGCTGACGCCGGTGACGGCGACGAAGCGCCCGAGCGGGAAGGCGACGTCGATCCCCTTCAGGTTGTTCTCGCGCGCGTCGCGGACGACGATCGCCTCGCCCTTCCCGTTCCGCCGGCGCGCCGGGATCGGCACCGCCTTCTCCCCACGCAGGTAGGCGGCTGTGATCGAGCGATGGTTCTCGAGCAGCCCCGGCAGCGGGCCGGAGTGGATGAGCCGCCCGCCGTGCTCCCCCGCCGCCGGACCGATGTCGATCACCCAGTCGGCCGATCGGATCGTCTCCTCGTCGTGCTCCACGACGAGCAGGGTGTTGCCAAGGTCCCGCAGCCGGACGAGCGTGGCGATGAGCCGGTCGTTGTCGCGCTGATGCAAGCCGATCGAAGGCTCGTCGAGGATGTAGAGGACGCCCATGAGGCTCGAGCCGATCTGCGTCGCGAGCCGGATGCGCTGCGCCTCGCCCCCGCTCAGCGTGCCGGACGCCCGGTCGAGGGTCAGATAGTCGAGACCGACGTCGACGAGGAACCCGAGCCGCGCGCGGATCTCCTTGAGCACCTGCCGCGCGATCGTGTTCTCGCGCTCGGTGAGGCGCTTCGGCAGCGCGCCGTACCAGGCGAGGGCATCGGTCACCGAGCGACGCGTCGTCTCGATCACGTTCTTGCCGGCGACCGTGACCGCCAACGACTCCGGCTTGAGGCGGAAGCCGTTGCACGTTGGGCACGGCTTGTTCGTCATGTACCGCTCGAACTCGGCCCGCATCGTGTCCGACCCGGTCTCCCGGTGCCGGCGGGTCAGGTTTGGGATGACACCCTCGAACGTCGTCTTGAACGTGTGCGTCCGCCCGTTCCGCGCCTGGTAGCGCACCTCCACGCGCTGACCCCGGTTGCCATACAGGAGGATCCGCCGCGCCTCGTCGTCGAGGTCACGCACGGGAACATCGGTGCGGAAGTCGTGGTGCTCGGCGACCGCGTCGAGGATCTTGCTGAACCAGCTCTCGGTCGCCGCCATCCGACGCCAGGGCAGGATGGCGCCCTCGTCGACCGACAGCTCGTCGTTCGGGAGGACGAGATCCGGGTCGATCTCCAGGCGCGAGCCGAGCCCGGTGCAATCCGGGCAGGCGCCGTGCGGCGAGTTGAAGCTGAAGTTGCGCGGCGCAAGCTCTTCGAACGACCCGCCGTGCTCCGGGCAGGCATATCTCTCGCTGTAGAGGAGATCGGCCTCCTTCGGGGGCGCGTCGGGCAGGTTGAGCAGGAGCAGGCCGTCGGAGAGCCGCAGCGCGGTCTCGATCGAGTCGGCCATGCGCGTCGCGTCCGGCCGGGGGTTGCCATCGTCGTCGGCCGCGCGCACAACGAGACGGTCGACGACGACCTCGATCGAGTGCTTGTACTTCTTGTCGAGCTTGATCTCCTCGTCGAGGTCGAGGAGCTCACCATCGACCCGCACCCGGACGAAGCCGGCCTGCTTCGCGCCCGCGAGCAGCTTCTCGTGCTCGCCCTTGCGGTCCCGGACGAGCGGTGCCATGAGCATGACGCGCGTGCCCTCCGGAAGCTGGTAGACCTGGTCGACCATCTGCTCGACCGTCTGGCGCTCGATCTCGCGGCCGCAGACCGGGCAGTGCATCCGGCCGATCCGCGCGAAGAGCAGCCGCAGGTAGTCGTAGATCTCGGTGACGGTGCCGACCGTGCTGCGCGGGTTCCGTGACGCGCCCTTCTGGTCGATGCTGATGGCCGGCGACAGGCCGTCGATCTGGTCGACGTCCGGCTTCTCCATCTGGCCGAGGAATTGGCGCGCGTATGCGCTCAGCGACTCGACGTACCGGCGCTGGCCCTCGGCGTAGATCGTGTCGAAGGCGAGGCTCGACTTGCCGCTGCCCGACAGGCCGGTGATGACGATCAACCGGTCGCGTGGCATCTCCACGTCGAGGTTCTTGAGGTTGTGCTCGCGGGCACCGCGAACCACGATCTTGTCGGAGGGCATCGGACGCACATCGTAGCAGGAAATGAACCGATGCGAACGCCTGTTCGGTTTGCTCCCGCGGGTTCCCTACATTGGTCGGTTGAGTGCCCTTGAGGGCCGACCTGCGCAGTTGGCAGCCGCGGCGCGGAGCGCGATGCTGGAGACCAGTACCCGTCCAGTACTTTGTGGGCAAGGGGAGTCGATGTTCTCGGTCGCGGTCAGGGGCTACGGCATCGTCATCTGGGATGGCGACGGCGAGTGGCGCGCGTTCGGAGCCAGCGACTCACACAGCGCTATGCTCGCCGCCCGGGTCGAGGCGGCCCTCGAGACCGTCTCCTCGGTCCAGGATGACTACAGCGTCCGCGAGGCGCTGCTCGAAATGTCGGGGGCGGGCCTCCTGTCGGCCGACTGCGAGCACGGCCCCGGCGAGTGCGACGGAGAGGTCGAGATCGGCTGAGCCGCGACCTGCCCGCAGCCCTGGGCGACGTCTTCCCGCGGCACCCCCGCGGTGCTACCATCCCGCTCCCGCCCGCCAAGCCCCCTCCGGTGCTGCCTCCCGATGCCTGACGAACTCGCGATCGAAGCCCGCGGTGTGACCCGCGTCTACAAGGCAAAGCCCGAACCAGTGATCGCGCTCGGCGGCGTCGACCTCGACGTCAGGCCCGGCGAGTACTTCGGCCTGCTCGGCCCGAACGGCGCGGGCAAGACGACCCTCATCAAGATCCTCACGACGCTCCTCCTCCCGACGAGCGGCACGGCGCGGGTCGCGGGCTTCGACGTCGTGACGGAAACGGCGAAGATCCGCCGCGTCATCAACATGGTCTCCGGCGGCGAGCAGTCGGGCTACGGCCTCCTCACGACCCGCGAGCAGCTCTGGATGTTCAGCCAGTTCTACGGCCTGACGAACCGTGACGGGCGGCGCAAGGTCGACGAGCTGATCGAGATCACCGGCCTCACCGAGCAGCGCGAGCAGAAGGTGCGGACCCTCTCGACCGGCCAGCGCCAGAAGCTGAACTTCGCGCGCGGCCTGCTCAACGACCCGTGGGTCCTGTTCCTCGACGAGCCGACGCTCGGGCTGGACGTCGCCGCCGCGCGCGACCTGCGCGAGCACACCCTCGCGTGGAAGGCCGCCGCGCCGGCGCGCACGCTGCTACTCACGACGCACTACATGGTCGAGGCGGAGCAGCTGTGCGACCGGATCGCGATCGTCGACCGCGGCAAGATCCTCGCGCTCGGCACGCCCGCGGAGCTGCGCCGGCGGGTCCAGGCCGAGTCGATCTTCCGAATCGAGCTCGACCGGCTGCCGGAGAACGGCGGCCTCGCCGTGATCGCCGCCCTGCCGGGCGTCCTCTCGGCGGTGCGCGCGGACGAAGAGGCCACCGATGGCGCCGCCTCCGACCGGGTGGCGCTGAAGGTCGCGCTCGCCGACGACTCGGCGCTCACGAGCGTCGTCACCGCCGTCGCCGCGCGAGGCTCGCAGCTCATCGGGCTGGCGAAGTCGGAGCCGAGCCTCGAGGACGTCTTCGTCGAGCTCGTCGGACGTGGCTTCGGCGAGGACGATGGCGAGGCGGCGGCATCGTGACCCGCTACGGGGCGACCGCCGCCACGAACCCGCGGGAGGCAGCCGAATGGTCGACCGGTCGGGTCATCCGCGCCAACCTGCGGGCCGTCGCCGGGCGCGCCTACCCGCGGGTCATCGGCCTGACGCGCGAGCCCTCGTGGGTCTTCTTCGAGATTCTCCTCCCCTTCCTCGCCGTGAGCGCCTTCGTCTTCGTCTACCGCGCGCTCGACGCGCCGGAGGCGTACATCGGCTTCGTCGTCCTCGGCGGCGCGATGACGGCCTTCTGGCTGAACGTCGTGTGGATGATGGCCGCGCAGTTCTACTGGGAGAAGGACCAGGGCAACCTCGAGCTGTACTTCACCGCGCCGATGCACCTGATGAGCGTCCTGGCCGGCATGGCGATCGGCGGCCTCGTCCTGACGAGCTCGCGGGCGCTGGCCGTCATCGGCATCGGCTCGCTCATCTACGGCGTGACGTACGACATCAGCCAGCCGTTCCTGCTGGCGGCCGTCTTCCTGCTCACGATGATCCCGCTGTACGGGATGGGCATGCTCTTCGCGTCGCTCTTCCTCCTCTGGGGGCGCGAGGCCTTCCACCTGGCCCAGCTCCTCCAGGAGCCGATCTACTTCCTCGGCGGCGTCACCGTCCCACTGCGGGCGCTCGGCCCGATCAGCGGGGTGATGGCGGCGACGCTCCCGCTCGCGGTCGGCCTCGACGCGATGCGCCAGCTCGCGTTTCCAGGCCCGGCCAGCGAGGGCGTCCTCCCGGTGAACGCGGAGATCGCGATCCTGGCGGCCATGGGCGTCGTCTTCCTCGTCGCCGCGCGCTTCGCGCTCGGCTACCTCGAGATGCTCGCCCGGCGCGAGGGACGCCTGACGCTGCGATGGCAGTGACCGACCGGGTCGAGCCCGTCCGCGGCGTGACCCTACCCGACGCCTGGCGGAGCTTCCGCACCGCCATCGGCCTCGGCTGGGCGATCGAGGCGAATTGGTCGGACCCGTTCCTGTTCGCGATCTACACGATGGCGAAACCACTCGCCGCGGCGATGATCCTCGTCCTCATGTTCCAGGTGATCACCGGCGGCCTGGGCGGCGACTTCCTCCAGTTCATGATCGTCGGCAGCGCGCTGTGGAACGTCGTGTACGGCGTCATGGGCGGGCTCGTGCAGTCGATCCTCGAGGATCGCGAGCGCTACCGCATGATGAAGTACGTCGTCGTCACGCCGTCATCCCTCTTCCCGTTCCTGCTCGGACGGTCGCTCGCGCGAGTGCTCATCTCGCTCGTGGCGGTCGCGCTCACGATGGCCGTCGGCGTCGTCTTCCTCGGCGTCGAGCTGCGGCCGAACGCCGCGTACCTCGTGCCGGCGACGATCATCGGCGTCCTCTCGGTCATCGCGCTCGGGCTCTTCATGGCCGGCTGGTGCCTCCAGCTGCGGCAGGAGGCGTGGTCCTACCCGGAGGCGATCGCCGGCGCCCTCTATCTCATCTCCGGGGCGATCTTTCCGGTCGACATCCTGCCCGGGTTCCTCCACCCGATCGCCTACGCTTTCCCGACGACCTGGTGGCTCGAGGCCTCTCGGCGCGGGCTGCTCGGCCACGGGTCGACCGGCGCCATAGGCGCGCTCTCCGACGGGGTCGTCATGCTCGTGCTGCTCATCACGACGGCGATCGCGATCCCCATCGCTCTCCTCTCCTTCGCCTGGTTCATCAAGCGCGCGCGGCAGGCCGGCCTCCTCGACATGGTGACCGGGAGCTAGCCGGCCTCGGTCACCGGACGAGCTCGTCGTAGTCGGTGACGACGAACGTGTCACGGCAGCGCTCCTCGCGCTCCGGCACGCACGACGACGCGACGTCGTCGTTGAAATGGCCGACGAACACGAGCTGCTGCCCGCGCAGGTTCGGTCCCGTCGGGCTCGCGCGGGACGGAAAGACGTTGCCGAGCGGTGCCGCGAGCCGGATGCCGTCGCGCAGCAGCTCCTCCTGGGTCACCCCCGGCGCGGGCTGGTCCGGCATGAGGATGCGGAGGGGGCAGTCGCGCTGCAGCCACGCGACCGAGGCATCCGCACCGCCCGCGTCGCCGATGCAGTCCGCGTCGAGCTCGGCGTACCAGCCGGTGACGTGCAGCTCCCCGGCTCCCCATCGCTCCGCCGGACCGCCACCGGCGAGCGCCTCGTCCACGGTCAGCGGGTCGACGTCCGGACGGGCCCCACCCAGCGAGCCGACGACGATCATGAAGGCGACGAACGCCCCGAGGCCCGCCACGAGCGCGAGGCCGATGCGCCCCTCTCGCGTCATCGGCCCACCTCCGCCCAGCGGTCGCGCAGGAGCCGGATCCCGCTGCGCCACAGCTCGACGTGCGCCGGGTCGTTGAGCCAGGTCGACGCACCCGACGGGTGGGGCAGGCACAGGACCGATGCGCCGGGCGCCTCGCCCCACTCGAGCGCACGGCCGACGACGTCGTCGAGGCGGGCCCGCGGCCCGAAGGCGAACCGATGCGCGAAGCCCCCGACGAGCAGGACGAGGTCGGGTCGCACGAGACGCAGCTCCTCGCGCAGGAACGGCGTCCAGCGCGCGATCTCGGCCGGCGATGGCGGACGGTCGACGGACGAGCCGGGCGCCCGTCCCGGGTAGCACTTGCCGATGCTCGTCACGTACCACCGCTCGCGGAACGCGTCGACGCCGATGCCCGCCGCGGCGAGCCATCCGCAGAGCCTCTTCCCGGCGTCCCAGGCAAAGGGCAGGCCGGTCTCGATCTCACGCCAGCCCGGTGCCTGGCCGATAAGGATCGCGCGCTCGGTACCGTCGCCGGAAAGGACGGGTGGCGCGCCGTCAGCGCAGCGCGGCATCCCGTCCTGGAGGGCACGCAGCTCGCTCCCCGGCGCTGCGCGGCGCGGTACCGGCGTCGGCCACTCGCCGGCGTACCGGAGCCGCTTCGGCGACGCGGTCGAGAGATCAGTCACGCCGGCGAGCGCAGCGCCTCGGCGGCCCGCAGGTCATCGGCGATGGCCAGGCGCAGCATGCGGCGGATGCCCTCGTGATACGGGCCGGCGGCCTCCAACGCATCGGTCAGGCCATCGCGGGCCGCGTAGAGGCGGTCGACCGGATCGTCGGAGAGCTTGGGCGCGGCACCACCGAGGTCGCGCACGAATGAGACGTCCTGGCGCTCGATCCCGTCGAGCAGCTCGGCCGCCCGCGAGGGGTCGCCGTCGTCGATCGCCGTCGCCAGCTCCTCGCGCGCGAGCTCGAGCCAGCGCAGCCAGGTCGCGAACTCCTCATCGGAGGGTGGGAGCTCGTCGAGAGTGAAGGCGGCACGCCGGCCGTCCACGGCGGCCGCGCGCTCGACCTCGTACCAGTTGTCGCCGACGAAGCGCGGCGAGCGCTCGCCATGGTCCGTCAGCCAAGCGGTGAAGCGGCTCACCCGCATCGGCATCGCGCCCGCCGCCTCGTCGTCGGTCGCGGCGAAGACCGCACAGCCGGGCAGCTCGGCCGCGTACGCGCCGACGAGGCCGTGGCCGTCGACGTCGGTCTCGATGAAGATCGCGTGCGGCATCGTGCCGGCCATCTACGGTCGCCTCCGACGCGGCGGCCGGCGGCGAGACCCGGCGGCGACGACGTTCGGCGTGGTCTGGACGTTGAACACGCGCGACGACTCCGAGCCGCGCCGCCCGTTGCCGGCACCGTCGGCCGCGGCCGCGGCGTACACCTCGGCCGGGATGCTGCCGGGAGCGGCGGCCAGCTCCTCGCGCAGGCGGCGCAGCTGGAGCACCTCGTCGCGCAGGGCCGCGGCGCGCTCGAACTCCAGGTTGCGCGCCGCCTCCTTCATCTGCGCCTCCAGGCGGCCCATCATCGCCGCGATCTCGGCGGGCTCCTTGCCCTCGACCTGGAGCTCGGCGCGCGCCTCGGCCACCCGGCGCAGGCCCTCGTGGATGTCGCGGATCTCCTTGATGATCGTCTCGGGCGTGATGCCGTGCTCGAGGTTGTACGCGGTCTGCTTCTCGCGTCGCCGATCGGTCTCGTCGATCGCCGTCCGCATCGAGTCGGTGACCCGGTCGGCGTACATGATCACCCGCCCGCCGATGTTGCGGGCCGCGCGGCCGATGACCTGGACGAGCGAGCCGCCCGAGCGCAGGAAGCCCTCCTTGTCGGCATCGAGGATCGCGACGAGCGTCACCTCGGGCAGGTCGAGCCCCTCGCGCAGCAGGTTGATCCCGACGAGCACGTCGTAGACGCCGAGGCGCAGGTCGCGCAGGATCTCGATCCGCTCGAGCGTGTCGACCTCGGAGTGGAGCCACTGGACCTTGATGCCGAGCTCGGCAAGGTAGTCGGCGAGGTCCTCCGCCATCTTCTTTGTCAGCGTCGTGACGAGCGCCCGCTCGCCGCGCTCGACGGTGGCCCGGATCTCGGCGAGAAGATCGTCGATCTGGCCGGCGGTGGGACGGACCGAGATCGTCGGGTCCACGACGCCGGTCGGGCGGATGAACTGCTCCGCCACACGGTCGGCACGCTCGCGCTCGTACGGGCCGGGCGTGGCGGACATGTAGACGACCTGGCTCATGTGGTCCTCGAACTCCTCGAAGGTGAGCGGCCGGTTGTCGAGCGCGGACGGCAGCCGGAAACCGAAGTCGACGAGGATCTCCTTCCGCGTCCGATCGTTCTTGTACATGCCGTGGACCTGCGGGATCGTGATGTGGCTCTCGTCCACGATGAGCAGGAAGTCGGTCGGGAAGTAGTCGATGAGCGTCCAGGGACGCGACCCCGCCTCGCGTCCCGCGAGATGCCGCGAGTAGTTCTCGATCCCCGAGCAGTAGCCCACCTCGCGCATCATCTCGAGATCGAAGACGGTCCGCTGGCGGAGCCGGGCGGCTTCCAGGTCGCGCCCCTGGTCGGCCAGCCAGCGGACGCGCTCCTCCATCTCGGACTCGATCTTCTCGGCCGCCGCCAGCAGCTTGTCGCGCGGGGTCACGTAGTGCGAGGCGGGATAGAGGTTGACCTCGGCCCGCTCGGCGAGCACCTCGCCGGTGAGGTCATCGATCTCGACGATCCGCTCGACCTCGTCGCCGAAAAAGTCGATCCGCACGACGTACTCGCCGTGCGGTGGCTGAACCTCGAGTACGTCGCCGCGGACCCGGAACTTCGCGCGCCCGAGCGCCGCGTCGTTGCGCTGGTACTGGAGGTCGACGAGGTGGCGCAGGATCCCGTCACGCCGGTAATGACCGCCCCGCTTGAGCGAGATGACCGTCGCGCCGTAGTCGACGGGTGCTCCGAGTCCATAGATTGCCGATACCGACGCGACGATGACGACGTCCCGCCGCTCGAAGAGCGCCCGGGTGGCGTTGTGGCGCAGCCGGTCGATCTCGTCGTTGCGCGACGAGTCCTTCTCGATGTACGTATCGGTCCGGGGCAGGTAGGCCTCCGGCTGGAAGTAGTCGTAGTAGCTCACGAAGTACTCGACCGCGTTGTCGGGGAAGAACTCCCTGAACTCCTGGTACAGCTGTGCGGCGAGCGTCTTGTTGTGCGCCATGACGAGGGTCGGTCGCTGGACCGCCTCGATCAGCTTGGCGGCGGTGAAGGTCTTGCCCGTGCCGGTCGCGCCGAGGAGCACCTGGTGCTTCAGCCCCGACTCGATGCCGTCGACGAGCGCGGCGATCGCGGATGGCTGATCGCCGGTCGGCTCGAACGGTGAGATGACCTTCAGGTCGGGCATGGGGAACCGATTCTAGCCGGATCACCATCGGTCCCATGCGAACCGCCCCCAAGGGCCTATATCGGTACCACGGGGGGCCCCATACGATCGGAAGCGCCCCTAGTCCCACTTGTGAATCGAGCTGCCCTCATCGCCTTGAGCATGCCCATCTCCACGACGACTGTACCGAAGCCGGCCGCGCCGGCCGGTCCTGCCTGCCCCCCCGGTCGCGAGCGCGGACAGGCGATGGTCGAGTTCGCGGCCGTCCTCCTGCCCCTCGTCCTCATCATGGCGGGAATCATCCAGTTCGGCTTCCTCTTCTCGGCGTACGTCGGGGTCAGCAACGCGGCTCGAGAAGCCGCGCGGGAAGGCACGATCCACGAGTACGAAGCCAGCGTCAGTCAGGCGAGCAACGACCTCGCTCGGTGCCAGGTGATCCTCGCGGCGGCGACCCAGTCGATCGACCCGGGCGTGCCCGGCACGTTCAGCGGGAGCTGCTCGACGGTCGCCGGTGGTGGCGATCTCGCGATCGCCTACCCGGACTCGGGCACCTGCACGGGCACCTCGCGGACCGGCTGCCAGCTGCAGATCACGCTCACATACCGCCAGCCGCTCTTCGTGCCGCTCGTCGGCGTGTTCCTGAACGCCGACGCCAACAACATGGTCCCGCTCGGTTCCGTCGTCACGATGGTGCTCAACTGATGGCCCGCGGACAGCGCAGCGAGCGCGGCCAGGTCGTTGTCATCGTCGCCGTGGCGATGGTCGTCCTTCTCGGCGCGTCGGCCTTCACGATCGACCTCGGCAGGCGCGCCGCGGAAGAGCGATTCCTCCAGAACGCCGCCGACGCCGCAGCCCTCGCCGCCTGCAACGCGATGATCGACGGCGCGTCGAACGCGGTCGCCCTCCAGGAGGGGCGCGACGTCGCCGCGCTCAACCTCGCCAAGTCCCCGTCCGGGTCCGGCGCGACGATCGCGGCGGCCGGCGCAGAGACATTCGTCAGCGGCTACCACGGGAACCCGGTCCAGATGACGAACGGGGCGATGGTCGCGAACGAGAGCGTCTACGTCGCCATCAACTCCGACGTGGACACGACCGTCGGGCGCGTTCTCGGCCGCCAGTCGTTCGGGGCCCTCGGCCGCGCGCGCTGCGGGCTGGAGGCGGAGCCGGCCCTCCCGTTCACGATCCGACGCTACCAGAACCCGCCGGGGCCTGGGAACGGCTTCGTCGACCATGTCGCGACCGAGGCGACGAGCGGCAGCGGAGGCGTCGATCCGACGAGTCCGCGCGGCTACGACGGCCGCACGCCGGCAAGCGAGCTCGCCCCCGGACCGGAGTTCCAGATGTACGGGCCGAGCAGCCAGGCGACGAACAACTCGTTCCGCGGGTTCATCGCCCTCGACGTGCGCGACTTCACGCACGCCACGTCACGCAAGTACTACAACGGCGCCACGAGCACGATGAGCTCGAATGTCCTGAAGAACCACCACGCCGACTACATCGACGACCCCGACGGCTACCCGGGTCCGGGCTTCGCGGCCGTGCAGAACCCCCCGACCGGCGCGACGCAGGTCGGGATCCTGAACGGGGTGAGCGCGGCGCAGTCGAGCGATCGGTTCAGCGACAAATACGCGGAGGGCGATCGCATCATGTTCGCCATCTACAACGGGACGGTCATGGCAATCCCGGACTTCGCCATCCAGCCGCCGGTCGAGCTCGAGCTGCCGGCGACGACGACGGCCCCCGTCGACGCGCCGACACCCTTCGAGGTGTCCCGCAACTCCGCATTCACGAGCAGCGTCACCTTCCGCCTGGTGGGCGACGCCGACGCGTCCGCCACGGGCCATCCCGAGTACGACATCCTCCCGAGCCCATCGGTCACGCCGCCCGCCGTCGGCCAGACGAACGAGCCGACCTTCTCGCCGAACGGCTTCGTGCCGGCCACCAACGGCACCGACGTCACGATGCTCGATTTCTCGACGAACGACGTTCCGGAAGGGATCTACACCGTGTGGCTCGAGGGCGAAGCGGGGGCACCGTACTACCAGACGCGCCGCCAGCCGGTCTCCGTGCGGGTCGGCACGGTCGACAGCGAGTTCACCCTCGACGGGTCGGTCGTGGACGGCACGATCGAGGCGCTCGGTGGCAGCGTGACGCTGCCGATCCGCGTCGGGTCGGTCGCATGGAACGACGGGCCGGGTGTCGCGACGGACGTCGCTCTCTCGTGGGACCCGACCTCCCTCACGAACTGCGCCTACAGCCCCGTCTCGCTGGGCACGGGCACGATCACGTTCGGGAGCTCGAGCGTCGCCCCGACAACCTCCAACGCCGCAAACTCGAGCCTGACGATCAACGCGGGAAGCCTGGGCTCCGGCTGCTATCTCTTCGTCATGCGCGCCCACGGCGTCAACGCGGATGGTGAGCCGGTCGTCCGGCTCAGGCACGTCCAGTTCAGCGTCGCGGCGACGAGCGGGCCGAGCGAGTACATCGACATCCTCGGCTTCGCGGTCTTCGAGATCACCGACGCGAACCCGAACAGCTTCTCCGGCCGCGCGATCACGGGCGTCAACGCGGACCCGAATGCCTACGAGCTGCGCGCGGCGCAGCGGCCCCGCCTCATCCCCTGGAACTGAGCCAACCGCCAAGGAGCGCACGCCGCCGTGGAAATGGAATACACGAACAAGAACAGCAAGCGATCGAAGATGTACATCGGCGTCGGGCTCTTCGTCGCCCTGCTCGTCGCCGCAACGGTCTTCCTCGCGCTCCAGGCGGCGAACATCACCGGCGACGTCGACGTCGAGATGCGTACGGTCGTCGTCGCCGTGAACGAGATCCCGTCGCGCCAGCCGATCGAGGAGGATGACGTAACGACCCGCGAGGTCGCCGCCGACCCGACGAACGAGGATGCCTTCGAGTCGGTCGACGAGGTCATCGGGCGGCTCCCGAGCGTCACGGTCAGCCAGGGCCAGCTGATCAACGCGAACGTGCTCGCATCCACGACCGAGGGCCAGACCTTCTCGATCCTCCAGCCTGGCGAGGTCTTCGATGCCGAGGGGCCTGACCTCCGTGCGGTGAGCGTCACGGTCGCCGATGGAAATGCGGTCGCCGGCACGCTGGCACCTGGCCAGCGGGTCGACCTCATCGTCACGATGTTGATCAATCCCACGGCGAACGAGCCCCAGGCCGATCCCGAGGAGCCACCCGAGTTCGTGGCCGGCCCGTCGACGAAGGTGACGATGCAGTCGATGATGATCCTCGCCCGCAACGAGACCATCTACATCCTGCGAGCGGACCTCGCGACCGCGGAGAAGATCGCCGAGCTCACCGCC
Source organism: uncultured Steroidobacteraceae bacterium (assembly GCA_964552085.1). Taxonomy (GTDB): domain Bacteria; phylum Chloroflexota; class Limnocylindria; order QHBO01; family QHBO01; genus JACDBZ01. Next base: position 3,412 of record CAZKFP010000042.1, on the reverse strand, counting down.
GCCGGCGGCGTCTTCACCCTCGTCCTGCGTCCCGAGCAGGACGATCGCGATGCCCAGACCGACGGCTCGACGATCGATCGCCTCATCGACGAGTTCGAGTTCCCGATCCCGGAGCCGCCGGAGTACGAGAACCCGAACTAGGTCGCGCGCAGCGCCGCCAGGGCCTCCTCCACCTGGCGGCGCGTCTCCTCCATCGACGCCGAGCCGTCGATCACGACATCGGCGGCCGCCACCTTCTCGTCCTGCGACGACTGGTGGCCCAGCCTGCGGCGCGCGGTCGCCTCGTCCATGTCGCGTGACGCGGCCAGGCGGGCAAGCGCGTCGGCCTCGTCGCAGCGCACGACCCAGATCTCGTCGCAGGCGTCCGCCAGCGGCGACTCGAGGAGCTTGATGACCTCGACCGCGGCGACGTCGACACCGCCCTGCGCAAGCTCCGCCAGGCGCGCGCGGATCGTCCCCCGCACCCGCGGATGGAGGATCCGCTCGAGGTCGCGCAACGCGTCGGCGTCGCTGAAGACGACCTTCGCCAGCTCCGCGGCCTCGTACGTGCCAAAGCGTCGCAGGATCGCGGCACGGGCATCGGCGTCGTTGTGCCGGATCTCGCGCGCCACCGCGTCCGCGTCGACCGTGGCCACGCCTCCCTCGCGCAGCATCCCGGCCACGGTGCTCTTCCCGCACCCGATGTTGCCGGTCAGACCGATCACCTTCATCGCCGGTCCGATGCTACCGCTCCGGCTGGCAGCGCGGGCAGAAGTGGGTGCTGCGCTGGCCGACGACGATCCGCTCGATCCGCCGCCCGCAGCGGTGGCACGGCTGTTCGGTGCGCCGGTAGACCGCGAGGCGCTCGGCGTTCTGGCCGGGCTCGCCATCGGCCCCGACATAGTCGCTGAAGCTCGACCCGCGGTTCGCGATCGCCTCGCGCAGGACCTGGCGTACGGCACGATGGAGGCGTCGGATCTCGTCCGCGTCGAGCGTGTCCGCCGCCCGCAGCGGATGAAGCCGCGCCCGCCAGAGCGCCTCGTCGGCGTAGATGTTGCCGACCCCGGCGATGAAGCTCTGATCGAGCAGCAGGGTCTTCAGCCTGGCCGACCGCCTGCCGAGCCGCTCGGCCAGGCGCGCGGCGCTGAACCCGCGCTGGAGCGGCTCGGGCCCGTGGCCGCTGAAGACCTCGCCGATCCGATAGCGGGACGAGCCCTCGGCCACGCGCCTCGACCGCGAGCCCCGCCCGGCGCCGATGCTGCGGAGGCCGCCAGCCGGCCAGAGCCCGATGCGTCCGAACTTCCGGACGTCCCGGTACCGGAGCTCACGCCCGTCGGCAAGGCGGAAGACGACGCGTGCGTACGCGTCCGGCTCGGTACCGGGCGGGGCGACGATGAGCGCGCCGGTCATCCGCAGCGCCACGGTCATGACCCGCCCATCGTCGAGGTGCAGGAGGACGGTCTTCGCCCGGCGCGTCACGCGCCGGATCGTCGCGCCGGCGACCTCGGCCATGAAGCGCTCGGGCGGCTGCGGATGGCGGATCGTGCGGTCCCACGAGACGATCGCCTCGCGGATCGTGGCGCCCGCAACCCGGCGCTGCAGATCGCGCGCGACCGTCTCGACCTCGGGCAGCTCCGGCATGCGCGGAATCAGGCCGAGAGCTCGGCCGCGACCTCTTCCTCGGCTTCCTCGCGGGCCACGTCGCCTGCCGACCTCGGCACCCGCCGCCACGTGCCCGAATCGTCGCGCTCGTATCGGTCCATCCGCTCCCAGTTCTCCCCGACCTTGAGGTCGACCTCGAGCGGCACGTCGAGCGGCAGGGCGCCCTCCATGAGCTCGTCCACGAGCGCGGCCAGCGCGGCCAGCTCGGCCTCATCGGTCTCGAACACGAGCTCGTCGTGGACCTGGAGCAGCATGCGCGACCGCATCCGGCGCGATCGGAGCGCGGCGTCGACGCGGACCATCGCGATCTTCATGCCGTCGGCCGCGGTGCCCTGGATCGGCATGTTGATCGCCATCCGCTCGCCGGCCGCGCGCAGGGCGCCGTTCCGCGCCGAGAGCTCGGGCAGGTACCTGCGACGCCCGAGCAGCGTCGTGACGAACCCCTGGTCGCGCGCGAGGATCTTCATCTCGACCGTGTAGCGGCGGATTCCCTCGTACGCGGCGAAGTAGTCGGCGATGAAACGCTGCGCATCCTCCCGCGGGATCTTCAGCCGCTCCGCCAGCCCGAAGTCGCTCAGGCCGTAGGCGATCCCGTAGTTGATCATCTTCGCCACGCTGCGCTCCTTCGGCCCGACCGCCTCGGGAGCCAGCCCGAGGACGCGGGCGGCCGCGGCGAGGTGGATGTCCGAGTGCGCCTCGAAGTCGGCCTTCAGCCCGGGGTCGCCCGAGACGTGCGCGAGGATGCGCAGCTCCTGCTGCGAGTAGTCCGCCCCGAAGAGGAGGAGGCCCGGCGAGGCGACGAACGCGCGCCGGATCCGGCGCCCCAGCGCGGTGCGGATCGGGATGTTCTGCAGGTTCGGATCGGTGCTCGACAGGCGTCCGGTGGCCGCCACCGCCTGCTGATACGCCGTATGAAGACGCTCGTCGCCGTCGACGAGCGTCGGCAGCGCGTCGACGTACGTCGACTTCAGCTTGGCGACCTGCCGGTGCTCGAGGATGAGGCCGACGACCTCGTGCCGGTCGCGGAGCTCGTCGAGGACCGAGGCGTCGGTCGAGAACCCGGTCCGCGTCCGCTTCGTGGCGGGCAGCTGCAGCTCGGTGAAGAGGATCTGCTCGAGCTGCTTCGGCGAGCCGATATTGAACTCGTGCCCGACGAGCTCGTAGATTCGCGCCTCGAGCCCGGCGAGCGTGGCGGCGAACTCGTCGCGCATCGCGGCCAGGGCCTCGAGATCGAGGCGGACGCCCGCGAGCTCCATCCGCGTCAGCACCGGGACGAGCGGCATCTCCACCTCGCCGAAGAGGTTCGCCAGGCCGCCGTCGGCGAGCTCTCGCTCGAGCGCGGGACGAACGAGGAGCGCGGTCATCGCCTCGCCGGCCGCCCGGCGCGCGCCGGCCGCTTCCTCCGCGCCCGTCTCCGGGCTGAGCGGTTTCGGTGGCAGCTCGCCGCCGAAGCGAGTCGACACGACGTCGTCGAGCGTCTGCGAGCGGAGCGCCGGGTTGACCATGTAGCCCGCCACGAGCGTGTCGAAACACGGCCCGCCGAGCGTGGCGCCGCGGCCACCCAGCATGACCATGAGTTGCTTGAGGTCGTGGCCGATGAGCGTGCGGTCCTCGCGCCCGAACCAGCCGGGCAGCGGACGATCGTCGCTCCACGGCAGGTACCAGCTCGTGCCGTCCGCACCGGCCGTGGCGGTCCCGCAGTGCGTCCGCTCGCGCGGCCGTGCCGGGCCCGCCGCCCCGCCGAGGCCGACCGCGCCCGCGGGCGGGTCGG
>CAZKFP010000041.1:0-9248 GCA_964552085.1 uncultured Steroidobacteraceae bacterium | reverse complement strand
GCGGTGAACGCCGGCATCAGCGTGTCGCGGGTCGGCGGCGCGGCCCAGATCAAGGCGATGCGCCAGGTCGCCGGCAAGCTGCGCATCGACCTGGCCCAGTACCGCGAGCTCGCCGCCTTCGCGCAGTTCAGCTCGGACCTCGACAGGGCGACGCGCGACCAGCTGACCCGCGGCGAGAAGACGACCGAGATCCTCAAGCAGCCGCAGTACGAGCCGCTGCCGGTCGAGAAGCAGGTCGTCATCATCTGGGCGGCGACGAACGGCCTCCTCGACGACGTCGAGACCCCGAAGATCGCCGAATTCGAGTCTGGCCTGTACCGGCACCTCGAGTCCGGGTACGAGGATCTCCTCCCGACGATTGCGAACGACAAGGTCCTCTCTGACGAGACGGTCGCCACGCTCGAGAAGGCGGTTGCCGAGTTCAAGCGCCAGGGTGGGTACGGCACGACCGATGACGACGCCGCCGCGCCCGCGCCGGAGGCCGATGGCGACCAGGCGGACGCCGAAGCGGGCACCGAAGACGAGGCAGAGGCGCCAGCCGCCGCCGGGTCGGCGGAGACCGCCGCGGAGACCGTTCCGGCCGAGAAGGCCGAGAAGGCCGATACGGTCAAGGAGCCGAAGCCGAAGTCGACGAAGGAGGCCGGGAGCGCGAGCGCGAAGCAGGCCGGCAAGGGCAAGAAGTCCGGCAAGGGCAAGAAGGCCGCGGCCGCCGCGGATCGGACCGAGGAGAGCTCCAGCTAGATGCCGAGCCTGAAGGACATCCGCGGGCGGATCGGATCGGTCAGCAACATCGCCCAGATCACCCGGGCGATGGAGATGGTGGCCGCGTCGCGCATGAAGCGCGCGCAGGACTCCATCCTGGCCGCGCGTCCGTACTCGGATGAGCTCGAGGCCGCCCTGCGCCGCGTGGCCGGCGCAGCCGGCCTGTCGGAGGAGATCGACCCGCTCCTCGCTCGGCGCCCGGTCCGCCGCGCCGCGATCATCGTGATCACGACCGACCGCGGCCTCGCCGGATCGCTGAACGCCAACGCCACCCGGGCCGTCCTGCGCTGGGTGGCGGAGCGCGCGTCGGCCGGTGACGCCGGGCAGGCTACCGAAGTCGAGGCGATCACCGTCGGCCGGAAGGGCCGGGATGCCCTGCGGCGCGCCGGTGTTCCGATCGCCGCGCACTTCACCCAGCTCGGCGACAAGCCCACCTTCGCCGACGTGACGCCGATCGCACGCCGCGTGACCGAGGACTACCTCGAGGGCAGGTACGACGAGATCGACATCGCCTACAGCGCGTTCGTGTCGACCCTGTCGCAGAAGCCCGAGATCGACACGATCCTCCCGGTCGTGCGGCCGGAGCTGGCCGAGGACGCCGAGCGCACGAACGACGAGTACCTGTTCGAGCCGTCGCCGGAGGCCGTGCTCAGCCGGCTGCTGCCGCACTACGTGGCGATCGGCATCTATCGGGCCGTGCTCGAGAACAACGCATCCGAGCAGTCGGCGCGCATGATCGCGATGCGCAACTCGACCGACAACGCGAACGAGCTCATCGACGACCTGACGCTGGTCTACAACAAGACCCGCCAGGCGACCATCACCCGCGAAATGATCGAGATCGCCTCCGGCGCGGAAGCGCTCGGCGGCTAGGCAAGGAGAGTTACAGACCGATGGCGACCGGTAAGGTGATCCAGATCACGGGCCCCGTGATCGACGTCGAGTTCCCGCCGGGGGAGCTGCCGGCGATCTACAACGCGCTCACGATCACGCGGCCTCGCTCGAGCGGCAAGGACGCGGGCGACGAGACGCTCGTCGTCGAGGTGCAGCAGCACCTTGGCAACAACTGGGTCCGTGCGGTCGCGATGTCGACGACCGACGGGCTCGCACGCGGGCTCGATGCCGTCGACACCGGCGCGCCGATCACGGTGCCGGTCGGGGCGGCGACGCTGGGACGCGTCTTCGACGTCCTCGGTCATCCGATCGACGGCAAGGGCGAGGTGAAGGCCGAGACGAGCCTGCCGATCCACCGCGAGCCGCCGGCGTTCGACCAGATGGAGACCGAGGCACAGGTCTTCGAGACCGGCATCAAGGTCATCGACCTGATCGCCCCCTTCCGCCGCGGCGGCAAGGTCGGCGTCTTCGGCGGCGCCGGCACCGGGAAGACGGTCATCATCCAGGAGCTCATCCGCAACATCGCCGCGGAGCACGGCGGCTACTCGGTCTTCGCCGGCGTCGGCGAGCGCTCGCGCGAGGGCAACGACCTGCTCGGCGAGATGACCGAGTCCGGCGTGCTCGACAAGACGGTCATGGTCTTCGGCCAGATGAACGAGCCGCCGGGCGCGCGCCAGCGGGTCGGCCTCACCGCGCTCGCCATGGCCGAGTACTTCCGTGACGAGGAGGGGCGGGACATCCTCCTCTTCATCGACAACATCTTCCGCTTCACGCAGGCCGGCTCGGAGGTTTCCGCGCTTCTCGGCCGGATGCCGTCGGCGGTGGGCTACCAGCCGACGCTGGCGACCGAGATGGGCGACCTGCAGGAGCGCATCACGTCGACGAAGAAGGGCTCGATCACCTCGCTGCAGGCGATCTTCGTCCCCGCGGACGACTACACCGATCCGGCGCCGGCGACGACCTTCGCCCACCTCGACTCGACGATCCGCCTCGAGCGCTCGATCGTCGAGCTCGGCATCTACCCCGCGGTCGACCCGCTGACCTCGACCTCGACCGTGCTCGACCGGCGGATCGTCGGCGACGAGCACTTCGAGGTCTCGCGCGAGGTGCAGCGCACCCTGCAGCGCTACAAGGACCTGCAGGACATCATCGCCATCCTCGGCATGGACGAGCTCGGTGAGGAGGACAAGGTCACCGTGTCGCGCGCGCGCCGCCTGCAGCGCTTCATGAGCCAGCCGTTCTTCGTGGCCGAGCAGTTCACCGGGCGGCCGGGAGCCTATGTCGAGCTCAAGGAAACGGTCCGTGGCTTCGGCGAAATCCTCGAGGGTAAGTACGACCAGCTGCCCGAACAGGCCTTCTTCATGGCCGGCAAGATCGAGGACGTGGTCGCGAACGCGGAGAAGATGGGCTAGATGCCACTGCAACTGGAAATCGTGAGCCCGGAGCGACGCGCGTTCACCGACGAGGTGGACATGGTCGTCGTGCCGGGGATCGACGGCCAGCTCGGCATCCTGCCGCACCACACCCGCCTGATCAGCGCGCTCGGCGTCGGCGAGCTGCGGATCAAGAAGGGCGGGACCGAGCAGTCGATGCTCATCAGCGGCGGGTTCGTCGAGGTCCGGCCCGACAAGGTCATCGTGATGGCCGACCTGGCCGAGCACTCCGACGAGATCGACGAGGCGAGGGCCGTCGAGGCTCGAAAGCGCGCCGAGGCGCAGCTCGGCGAGGTGAAGGATCCGGTCGACATCGCCCGCGTCCGCGCCGCACTGCAGACCGCGCTCATGCGCGAGCGCATCGCCACCCGACGGCGCTCCCGGGGCTGATCCGGTCGTTCCCCGCCGCGTGCCACCCCCGCTGCCCGCGACCACGCGATGCTGACCTGCGACCAGTGCGGCACGCGGATGCCGCAGCTGCCGGTCAGGATCGAGGTCGTGCGCGAGACAGGCCCGATCGGCCTTGCCACCTCGCCGGCCCACGGTGAGACGGTGAACTTCACGCGACCGTATCGGTTCTGCTCATCCGACCACCTCTACACCTGGGCGCGCGAGGGGCGGATGATGATCTGCAACCGACAGCCGACCCCGTTCGAGGCCGGGATGCAGCCGTACCTGCCCTCGCGCCACATGGGGGGTCGCCTCGGGTTGTGCGACGGCCATCACACCGGTGGCCACGAATGGAAGGAAGCTTTCCCGGGCTAGCAGTGGCACGCGCTTCACCGTTGCCTGCGGGGCTGCGCGTTCAGAGAGCGGCCACTAGACTGCATCGGTCCATGCAGAAGTTCGTCATCACCGGTGGCCAGCCCCTGTCCGGGGAGGTGCGCATCTCCGGGGCCAAGAACGCCGTCCTGAAGATGATGGCGGCCGCCGTCCTGACCGATGAGCTCGTCACGCTCCACAACGTGCCGAAGATCAGCGACGTCGCGATCCTGCGCGGGCTGCTGGGCGACATCGGGATCGAGGTCCGCCGCGCGGACGGAGATGCGCTCGAGCTCCAGGCGCGCGACGCGGCCTGGCCATTCGTGCCGCTCGACGCCGGATTGAAGATGCGCGCCAGCTTCATCCTCCTCGGTCCGATGCTCGCTCGCTTCGGCCGCATCATCCTGCCGAACCCCGGCGGGGATCGAATCGGCCGGCGGCCCGTGGACCTCCACGTCGAGGCGATGGAGCGGATGGGCGCGAACATCGCGTATCGCGACGGCTACTACTTCGCGTCGGCGCCGCCGGACGGGATGCGCGGCGCGCACGTCGAGTTCCCGATCGTGACGGTCATGGGGACGGAGAACGTCATGCTGGCGGCCACGCTGGCGCGGGGCACGACGATCATCGACAACGCGGCCCTCGAACCGGAGGTGGACGATCTCATCGCCATGCTCTGCGCGATGGGCGCCCGCATCGAGCGCACTGGTGAGCGCCGAATCGAGATCGAGGGAGTGGCGCGCCTGGGCGGTGTCGACCACCGGATCCTCGGTGACCGGCTGGAGGCCGAGACGTTCGCGATCGCCGCGGCCATCACGTGTGGCGAGATCACGCTCGAGGGGATCAACCCGCTGCATCTCGGCGCCTTCCTCGAGGTCTGCCACCGGATGGGGGTCACGTGCGAGGCCGATGCGGCCGCCTCCAGGCTGCGGATCCTCCCGCGCGAAGGGGCCCTGCGCGCGGTCGACATCCGGACCGATCCGTATCCCGGCTTCGCCACCGACTACCAGGCGCCGCTCTCCGCGCTGCTCACCCAGGCCGAGGGCGTGTCCACGGTCCACGAGACGATCTTCGAGGACCGCCTCGACCACGTCCGGGAGCTCGTGAAGATGGGTGCCCGGATCGAGCTGCTCGACGAGCGGAGGGCGCGGATCACCGGGCCGACGCCCCTTCACGGCGCCGAGGTCGGGATCGCGGACCTGCGCGCCGGGGCCACGCTCATCCTGGCCGCGCTCATCGCCAACGGGACGAGCGTCATCAGCGGCATCGAGCATGTCGACCGTGGCTACGAGCAGATCGAGGCGAAGCTCGTGGCGCTCGGCGCGCAGATCAACCGGATCGAGGCGTAGCCGCGGCACCTTCCTGGCAGGTCGGGCACCAGAACGTGAGCCGGGCGAGAGGCCCCTGGCGCGCGCTCCGGATCGGCGTCCCGCACCGCCGACACGGCCGCCCCGCACGGCCGTAGACCCACAGGCCCTCGCCGCGCCGGCGGCTCCCGGTCGTGATGCGCGCACCCCCGCGCGTGTTCGCCTGGAGGAGCCGGCGCGCCGTCGCCAGGGCGGCCCGCAGCTCGTCGTCGTCGTACGAGCGCACCGGCGACCACGGATCGAGCCGCTCGAGGAAGGCCACTTCGCTCTTGTACACGTTGCCGATGCCGGCCACGGCGCGCTGGTCGAGCAACGCATCGGCGAGGGGCGTTTCGTCGCGCGTTCGGAGGCGACCGACGGCTTCGTTGAGGTCGACGGCGCGGCCGAGCAGGTCGGGCCCGAGCGTTCGGATGGGCACCGAGCGTCGGAGCTCGGCGTCGGTCAGCAGCTCGACGACGGGAGTGCTGAACGCGACCGCGACGGACTCCGCGGTCTCGATGACGGCGCTCGCCCGTCGCTCGGGCCGCCTCCAGCGCTCGCCGGGCCGATATCGGTGCCAAGAGCCGGTCATCCGCAGGTGACTTCGCAGGATCAGGCCGTTGTCGAAGCGAATGAGCAGGTGCTTGCCGCGGGGCTCGACGGCGGTGACGGTCGCGCCGACGATTCGCGACAGGTCCGGCACGCGTCGCATGCCCGGCTGGGCGAGGGCTCGTGCCCCCGTGACGCGGCGTCCGAGCAGCGTCGCGCGCAGCACCTCGGCCGTACGAAAGATCGTGTCGCCTTCGGGCATCGGGTCCCATTGTGATCGAGCCTTCGGTCGGTCACCTGTGCCGGCCCGGAGCACCATCTCGGTATACTGCGGCCCTTCCCACCCCGCCTGCACGGAACCGATAGCGCACGCATGAAGATCGGCATCGACCTCGGCACCGCGAACATCCTCGTCTACGTCAAGGGCAAGGGCGTCGTCCTGAACGAGCCGAGCGTCGTCGCGATCAGCGAGGACGACAACCGCCTCGTGGCCGTGGGCGAGGAGGCACGCGAGATGATCGGGAGGACGCCGGGCAACGTCCGCGCCATCCGGCCGATGCGCGACGGGGTGATCGCCGACTACCTGATCACCGAGGCGATGCTGCGGTACGTCCTGAAGAAGGTTGCGCCGCGGCTCCAGTTCTTCAAGCCCGACGTGATGATCAGCGTCCCATCGGGCGTCACGAGCGTCGAGAAGCGAGCCGTGCGCGACGCCGCGCTCAAGGCCGGGGCGAGGGACGCGTATCTCATCGAGGAGCCGCTGGCGGCGGCGATCGGCGCCAACGTCCCGATCAGTGGGCCGAGCGGCAACATGATCATCGACATCGGCGGCGGGACGAGCGAGATCGCGGTCATCGCGCTCGGTGGGATCGTCGTGAGCGACTCGCTGCGCGTCGGCGGCAACCGCTTCGACGAGGCGATCGCGAACTACATCCGGCGCAAGTACAACCTGATGATCGGGGACCGAACCGCCGAGGACGTGAAGATCCAGATCGGCTCCGCCCTGCCGCTCGACGAGCCGCTGCGCATGGAGGTGAAGGGTCGCGACATGATCGCCGGCCTGCCACGCACGATTCCGATCACCTCGACGGAGATCACCGAGGCGATCGAGCAGCCGCTCCAGGCGATCATCACCGCGGTCCGCAACGTGCTCGAGCAGACGCCACCTGAGCTGAGCTCCGACATCATCGACCGCGGCATGGTCATGACCGGCGGTGGCGCCCTGCTGCGCAACCTCGACAAGCTCCTGACTCAGGTGACCGGCATCCCGTGCCACGTTGCGGAGAACGCGCTCAACTCGGTCGCGGTCGGCACCGGCATGGCGCTCGAGCACTTCGGCACGTTCCGCAAGAGCCTGGTCAGCCACTCGTGACGATCGCCACCTCGGCGGCGGATCTGCGCTCGATGCTCGCCGACGAGCGAGCGGTGACGGGCGGATCGGCGTCCGCGAGGGCGTTCGCCGACTTCCACATCCACACCCGCTTCAGCCGCGACTCGATCCTCACCGAGGAGAAGTTCATCGAGAAGGCGATCGAGCGTGGCTTGACCCACGTCGCGATCACGAACCACAACAACGTCGAGGGCGCCATCGCTGTGCGCGAGAAGGTCGCGGAGCTCGGGCTCGCCGACCGGCTCACGGTCATCCTCGGGGAGGAGGTCTCGACCGCTGACGGCGAGGTCGTCGGGCTCTTCCTGACGAAGACGATCCCGCGCGGTCTCAGCGCCAACGAGACGGCCGACGAGATCCATCGGCAGGGCGGGCTCGTGAGCATCCCGCATCCGTTCGACCCGTTTCGCGGCTCGCACATCAAGGAGGGACCGCTCCGCAACCTCGCGGAGGTCGGGAAGATCGACTGCGTCGAGGTCTTCAACTGCCGCATCACGCTGCAACGCCACAACCAGGAGGCGGCGGAGTTCGCGCAGCGCTACGGGATCCCGGGGATCGCGGCCTCCGACAGCCACTCGAGCTTCGAGGTGGCGATGGCCTTCAACGCGCTGCCGCCGTTCGGGACGGCCGATGAGCTCCGCGCCGTACTGCCCGACAACGAGTGGCATGCGAGCCGCTCGAGCGTCCTCGTCCACGCCACGACGCGCTGGGCCGTCTGGAAGAACCTGTTTGATGGGTGGCGCGGCAAGCGCACCGCGACTGGGCCGATCCTCGGACCCGCGACGCCCGAGGAGGTCCGTCGCGAGCCGGTGCAGCGTCCGACGAGCGCCGAGCTGCCGCCCATGGACGAGGACAGCGAGTGACGAAGGGTCCCGGTCCTGCGGCCGAGCGCCTCGACGATCAGATCTCGCTTCGGCGCCGGCTGCTCGACGTCCGCACGATTGGCTCCCTCCTGTTCGGCGTCGTCCTGCTCTTCCTCCTCACGCGCGTCGTCTTCAGCCCGAGCTTCGACTGGGGCGAGGTGCTCCGGCTCATCGGTCAGGCCGACCTCGGCTTCCTGGCCCTGGCCTTCGTCGCCTACTACGCCACGTTCCCGCTGCGGGGCTACCGCTGGCGGTACATCCTCGCTCGCAGCGGGCTGCGGATCCCATTCCGCGATGCCACCGAGATCCTGTTCCTCTCCTGGTTCGTGAACTGCCTCGTGCCCGCCAAGCTGGGCGACCTCTACCGCGCCTACTTGCTGCGCGGCAACGCCGGCGCCTCGATCTCGCGGACAGTCGGGACCGTGTTCATCGAGCGCGTGGCCGACATCATCATCATCGCGGCCCTCGCGCTGACGGCCGGCTTCTGGTCGTTCCGCGGGCGCCAGCGACCGGAGATCGACGCCCTCTTCATCGTTGGGTTCGTCGTCGTCATCGGCTTCGTCGTCATGCTCGTCGGGCTTCGGGTCTTCGGCGCCCGGATCGGACGCTGGCTGCCGGTCCGGGTCGGCCGCCTGTGGAGCCGGTTCCAGGAGGGCAGCACCGGCGCGCTCGGAGTGCGCAGCGTGCCGATCATCCTGGCGATCACCGCGGCGATCTGGATCCTCGAGGGCGCGCGGCTGTACTTCGTCATCCGTGCGCTGGACCTGCCGGAGGTCGGCCTGGGCATCAGCTCGTCCATCTTCGTGGCCCTCGCCGCCGCCCTGCTCACGGCCATCCCGCTCACGCCGGCCGGGTTCGGCTTCGTCGAGGCCGGGATCATCGGCGTCCTCTACCTGTATGGCGTCGCGCAGGAGCCGGCGGCGGCGGTGGCGCTCGTTGATCGAGGGCTGACGATCGTGACCGTCATCATCCTGGGCGGGATCCTCTACGCCGTCAGCGACAAGGTGCGCCGCGCCCATGGACCCCGCGCCGAGTCATCGCCCGACTAGCGTCACCCGCCCGCAATCCGGCCTTCGGTACCTTCCTCCTATTGAGGCGGGCCTCCACTCGCGGGATGCTGCGGTTGCTCGTATGCACCACCGGCGCGGCCCGCACCGATGGCATACAGCGCACGAAGGTCGCAGATGACGCTGCAGACGCCGAGATCCTTCAACGCCTGGCTGCGTGGGCAGCTGAAGGAGAAGAAGATGAG
>CAZKFP010000040.1:0-2767 GCA_964552085.1 uncultured Steroidobacteraceae bacterium | reverse complement strand
GCGGAGCTGCGGGTGCTGTTCGGAGGCTTCGCGCCGGGGTTCACCTACCTGGGCGGCGTGCCGGATGCGCTGGACGTGCCGCGGCTGGCCACGCCGCGAACACGGACGCCGGCTGGCTCGGTCGCGCTGGCGGACGGCATGAGCGGCATCTACCCCGCCGAGCTGCCGGGCGGCTGGCGTGTGATCGGCCGCACGCCGATCGCCGTGTTCGACGCGCATCGGCTGCCGCCGGCCTACCTCGAGCCCGGCGACCGGGTCCGGTTCGAGCCGATCGATGCCGCGGCGTGGGATCGGTTCGGGGCGCTGCCGGACGACTGGTGAGCATCGAGGTCGTCGAGCCGGGGCTTCTCTCGTCGATCCAGGATCCGCTGGGCCGTCGCGAATGGCGCCATGTCGGCGTGCCGTCGGGCGGGGCGGCCGACCCGTGGAACGCGCGCCTCGCGAACCGGCTGGTCGGGAATGCCGACGGTGCCGCGCTGATCGAGATGACGCTCACCGGCCCGGCACTCCGCCTCGGAGACGCGGCGAGCGTCGCCATCACCGGCGGGCTCGAGGCGACGCTGGACGGCGTTCCGTTGCCGCCGAACGCGGCCCGGGCCATTCGGGCGGGGTCGCTGATCCGCGTCGGGAGCGGCGGCGGGGCGCGCGGATACCTGGCATTCGACGGCGGCCTCGTGGCCGACGAGGTGCTCGGCTCCGCCTCGACCGACCTGCGGACGGGCTTCGGCGGGCTCGACGGCCGCGCGCTGCGGGCGGGCGACCGTCTCGAGCTCCTGGCGTCGCCGGCACGCCCCGGATCGCTCTGGACCGGGAGCTGGGCGGCCGGGCCGATCCGAATCGTCGACGGGCCGCACGCGGATCGCTTCGCGTCCGGAGCGCTCGCCGGAGGCCGATGGCGTGTCGGGGTCGAGGCCGACCGCTCAGGCGTGCGGCTCGATGGTCCGGCGCTGGCGACCGACGTGCCCCAGGTGCCGTCGATCGGCCTGCCGCCCGGCGCCGTCCAGGTGCCGCCGGACGGTCGCCCGATCGTCATGCTCGCCGACCGGCCGGTGACCGGCGGCTACCCGGTGCCGGCGGTCGTCATCGGTGCCGACGTCGGCCGGGTGGCGCAGCTGCGAACGGGGGATGAGATCCGGTTCGCGTCGGTCTCGCTCATCGAGGCGCGAGAGACACTGCGCCGGGCAGAGGATGAGCTCGCCGCCCTCGAGACCCTCGACGGGCCGCGGGACGACGAGCTCGGTTGGGCCGGCTCGCACCGGTAGGTCAGCCGGGTGGCGGGGCGGCCGTCTCGTCCTTCGGACGGAAGATGAGCTTCGAGGCCCCGTTCTCCTGCGCGACGTCGATGGCCGCATCCTCAAGCGGAGCCGCGAGCTCCTGGGCGACGAAGACCTTCAGGCCGTCCTGCTCGGCGACCTGGTCGCCGGTCGCCGGCTGATCGGTGAAGCCGAGGCCGATCGTGACCTCGCCCGGCTGGGTCGTCTCGGGGAAGACCCGCAGGCCGTAGTCCTCGGGCACGTCCTGCCCCTTGCGAAGCTCGGTGAGCAGCGCCGCGGCGCCCTTGGTGATCTCGAGCACGTTCTCTCCTTGGGATTGGGTGTACGACCTCCAGGGCCGCAAGACCGATACCACCCCCGGCCTGCTAGCCTCGTGCCCGCATGACCCATGACGCCGACCACAGGGATCCAGCCGCCAACGTGCCGGACGACGAAGACGATCCGACTCGCGCGGAGCGCTACCGCCTGGTCGCGGAGATCGAGGAGGGGCTCGAGGGGCCGACGACGTACCTGGCCCTCCTGTTCGCCGCGCTCCTCGTCGCCGAGATCGCGCTCACCGCACAGGACATGGAGGTTCCGGCGGTGCTGGGATGGATCCAGCTGGCCATCTGGGCCGTCTTCGTCGTCCATTTCCTTCTCGGCATCACGATCAGCCCGGACCGCGGGCGCTACCTGCGACGCAACTGGCTGACCGCGCTCTCCCTGGTCGTGCCGTTCCTGCGGGCCTTCCGGGTGCTGCGCGCGATCCGCGTCCTTCGGGCCACGACCTCGCTGCGCGTCCTCGCCGGGTTCAACCGGACGGCGCGGAGCCTGCGCGGGGTGCTCGCCTGGTCGCGCGCCGGGTACGCCGGCGGGCTTGCCCTGACGGCCGCCTTCCTGGGCGCCGCGGTGCTGCTCATGTTCGAGGCCGATGCGCCGAACTCACAGATCACCGACTACGCCGAGGCGCTCTGGTGGACATCCGCGACGCTCACGACCGTCGGCGCATCGTCGGAGCCGGTGACGTTGGGCGGCCGGATCGTGGCGCTCGTCATCATGTTCGGGGGGCTCGTGCTGCTCGGCTACGTTGCCGGCGTCCTGGCCGCGCTCCTGTTCGGAAAACGCGCCGAGGTCCGCTAGTCGCGCCACCCCGCGACGTTGCGCAGGGCCGAGTCCCCGCCCTCCGCCGGCGCCCGGATGACCGAGAAGCTGCCTTCGGTCTCGAGCACGACGGCGTGCACGTCCGCCACGCTGGCAAATCCCTCCTGACGCACCGCCTGGAGAATCTCTTCCTCGCTGACCCGCTGCGCGCGGATTGCCTCATCCAGCTGCTGGCCGCGGAAGACGAGCAGCGTGGGAGTGGACTTGACGAGCGCCGGCACGATCTTCGTCCGTACCGACAGCCAGGTGATGACGAGCTGGAGGCCGACGAGGAGCGCGAACGCCGCCACCCCCTCCGCCAGCGCGACGTCCTCGGAGAGCACGATCGTGGCGAGCGTGGATCCCAGCGCCAC